>CANIRI010000172.1 GCA_947469815.1 Comamonadaceae bacterium
CGGGTTCATGTCACTCCGTCCTGCAGCTGCGCCAGCAGCGCGCGCCGGTTGACTTTGCCGCTGGTATTCAGCGGCATGGCTTCCAAGGCGATGATGCGGTTGGGAACCATGTAGGCGGGTAGGCTCTGCTTCATGCGGGTGATGACTGCGGCCTGGTCGACGGACTGGCTTGCGCTGGCGCCAACAAAACCTACGCTACCTTTGGCGATGCCATCCACCACCGGCCATGCGACTGCGGCCACCAACTCGACGCCGCTGGCGCTGCGCAAATGGGCTTCAATTTCTTCGAGCTCCACGCGGTAGCCCATGATCTTGACCTGGTTGTCGATGCGCCCCAGGCAATGGAATACGCCCTGTGCGTCGCACACGGCCAGATCGCCCGTGCGGTACCAGCGCGTGCCGCCATGCTGCGGAAAGCGCTGCGCGGTGAGTTCCGGGGCATCCAGGTAGCCCAGCGCCAGTTGCACGCCGCCAATGGCCAACTCACCGGCTTGCCCGGGGGGAAGTGCCTGTCTGTCCTCGTCCACCACTGCGGCGGCGCATCCCGGCAGCACCTGCCCGATAGCGACCACGCCCCGCCCCTCGGTGACCACAAAGGGTTCGCGCTGGATCATGCAAAACACGGTGGCTTCGGTGGGCCCGTAAAGGTTGACGATGGCGCTGTGCGGCGCGGCGCTGTGCCAGGTCTGTACCGTGCTCTCAGGCAATTGTTCGCCGCCGAAAACCGTCAGGCGCAGGGACGGCAGGCTGCCCGGTGCAAGGGTCTTGAGCTGCGCCAGCATCCCGGCCAGCGAGGGAACCGAATTCCATACCGTCAAGGCGTTGGCGCGCGCGAACTTCACGGCATTCATCACCTGCGTGGCCGGTAGCAGGTAGAGGGCGGCCCCTGCCTCCCAGGTTGCATACATGTTGTGCACCGAAAAATCAAAGCTGAGTTCGCAGGTTTCCAAGGCCCGGTCGTCTGCGCGCAGTTCCAGCGTGCGGGCGATGGAGGCGGCGTAATGGCGCGCTGACGCGACCGACACCATGACGCCTTTGGGTACGCCGGTGGTCCCGGAGGTGAAGATGATGTAGGCCGGGTCCTGCGCGGCCATGGCCGCTGGTGCAGCGGGCTCGACTGCGGGCAGGGTGTGCGCCTGCAGAATTGGGCGTGGTACGGGACCACCTGACAGTGGGTTACGGATAGGTGCATCGCCCTGGCAAATCAACAGCGGAGGGCAGGCCTGCAGCAGCTCCGGGGTGAGGAGTCGGATGGCGTCTGCGGCTACGATCAGCGCGTCGAGTTCGCACTGCGCCAGGATGGCGAGCATGCGTTCTTGCGGCAGCTTCAAACCGATGGGCACGTAGCTGGCACCCGCCCAGCAGGCCCCGAGCATGGCCGTCAGCGCGTCCCGGCTGCGCGAACCCAGAATGCCCACGCGGGGCGGGCGGGTTGCATGGGACGGCCATGCGGGCGAAGTCTGCAAACCGTGCGCCAGGCGTGCCGCGGCGCGCACCAATTCTGCGTAGCTGGTGCTCTCGTTCTGGAAAACCAGGGCGGGGGAATCGGGCTGCTCCAGGCTGTGGTGGTACACAGCGCAGGCGATATTCGCGATGTCTTGCATGCAATGACTGCCAGGGTGTTGATTCCCTGGTCTGTATCCAACGGTTAGGGGAGGGCTGCGCGAGCGCCGCAGGATTTTCCGCTTTTTTTACGTCACTGAATCCTTGTGGGCGGCCAGCGTGTGCTCCACCCAGCGGGCGGTGCGCAGCAGTTCGCCATCCTGGCGATAGGGCGCGACCAGTTGCAGACCCAAGGGCAGACCTTTTTGCGAACGGCTCATGGGCAGCGTGATGGCGGGAAGACCCAGAAAACTCCACAGCGCGCAAAACAGCGGGTCGCCCGTGAAACCCAGGCCGTGCGGCGCTTCGCCGGTGGCGGGCACGGTGAGCACTGCGTCGAAGCCCTGCAGTTGCGCTGAAGCATCTGCGCGCAATTGTTGCTGCAGTGCACGCGCGCTGATGTACTCAAACGCCGAGCGCGCGCCGCCTTGGGTCACCATTTCATGGATGTGCACGCTGCACAAATCGGCATGCTGCGCCACATGCTGCTGGTGCACATGCCCGCCTTCGCACTGCACCAGGCAGTCCATGGCTTGCAGCGCATCCCAATAGGCCTGCGGCAGGGTGATGGTCTGTACCACCGCACCGCTGGCACGCAAGCGGTCCACGGCGTGTTGCATGGCCTGGTTTTGCTCGGCGCTCACGCGATCATCAAAAGGCGTTTGCAGCCAGGCCAGCCGCGGCGCGCTCCGGGTCTGCAGACCGGTTTGGCTGTCCATGGGAACCGCCGGCACGACGATGCTCTCTGGCTCGTCGGTGTTCTGGTTGCGCAGGACATTGAAGGCCAGGGCCACATCGTTGACGCAGCGGGCCAGAAAACCGACATGGTCCAGCGCCCCGGAGACCGGGAACGCACCCTGGCGCGGCACTGCGCCGAAGCTGGCTTTGAAGCCCACCACGCCGCAGTAAGCCGCCGGGCGGATGACCGAGCCGTAGGTCTGTGTGCCCAAAGCCAGGGGCACCATGCCGGTGGCCACGGCCGCCGCCGAGCCACTGGAGGAGCCGCCGGGCGTGTGTTCCGCGTGAAAGGGGTTGACCGTGGGCCCGTTTTTGCGCCAAGCGAATTCGGTGGTGACCGTTTTGCCACACACCACCGCACCTTGCTGCCGCAGGGTCGCCACGATGGTGGCATCTTGCGCGGGCCTGTGGGCGGCGTAAATCGGCGAGCCGTAGGTGGTGACACATTGCGCGGTATCGATCAAGTCCTTCACCGCCACCGGAATCCCGGCCCAGGGGCCAGTGCACGGTGCGGCCAGCAGTTCGGCGGTCGGCAGGCGGGTGACAAAGGCGTGCAGTGCGGGATCCAGGCTGTCTGCCCGGGCTGCGCATTCCTGCAAGTAGGCCTGTGCCGTGATCGTGCCCGCCGAGATGGCGCGGCAGGCATCGAACAAGCCCAAAGGCATCGGAGTGAAGTAGGGGTTGGTCATGTTCTATAGATCCTAAAAAGCTGCGGGTTAGTAGGTAGAGCGGCCACCCGAGAGGTCAAAGACCGCGCCGGTGGAAAACGAGCATTCCTGGGTACACAGCCAGCAGACCATGGACGCTACTTCGTCGGTGGTGCCAAAGCGGCCCATGGGAATCTTGCCCAGCATGTAGGCGATGTGTTCGGGCTTCATCTGCTCAAAAATCGGGGTCTGCACGGCAGCGGGCGTGACGCAGTTCACGCGGATGCCGGTTTGCGCCAGTTCCTTGCCCATTGACTTGGTCAGGCCGATGACGGCGGCTTTGCTGGCACTGTAGGCGCTGGCGTTGGGGTTGCCCTCTTTGCCGGCCACCGAGGCGATGTTGACGATGCGGCCATAGTCCTGGTCGCGCATGACGGGAACCACCGCTTTGCAGACATGGAAGACGCCGCCCAGGTTGACCTGCATCACCCGCTCCCACTCCGTCACCGGGTAGTCCCATAGCGTGGTGTTGGGACCGGTAATGCCCGCGCTGTTGACCAGCATGTCAATCTGGCTGGTGGCCTGCAGGGTTTGCGCCAGCGCGGCTTCGACCTGGCTGTAATCGGCCACGTCCACGAGCACGCCCCGCGCGCCGTCGCCCAGGCTCTTGCAGGCCCGTTCCAGCGCCTGCGGGTCGCGGTCCCACAGGGCAACGCTGGCGCCCGAGGCCCGCATGCGCTGCGCAATCGCAAACCCCAGGCCGGTTGCGCCACCGGTGATGACGCCGTGACGTCCGTGTAAATCGAGTTGGTTCATGTACACACTCCGGTTTGCCAGGAGGCTGGGGAAAAGAGCAGCAACTTAACACGCCCACCGTTTCATGGCCCCTGAGCCCATGTCCATGCCCGCTGGCGGGGCAAGCAGGCTATGCGACATTTTTATGGTGGACAATGAAACGAAGATTGGAGAAAGACGGTCTATGCAACTCACATTGAACGGTAAAAAAGTGGCGCTCGATATCGAGGCAGAAATGCCTTTGCTCTGGGCGATTCGGGACGAAGCGGGCTTGACCGGAACCAAATTCGGCTGCGGTGTCGGCCAGTGCGGTGCCTGCACCGTGCTGCTCGATGGCGAACCGGTGCGCGCGTGCGCCGTGCCAGCGGGCGTGGCGGTAGGGCGCAAGGTCACCACCATCGAGGGCCTGGGCGGCAAGTCCGCGTTGCAAAAGGCCTGGATTGAAAAGCAGGTGCCGCAGTGCGGTTACTGCCAGTCGGGCATGTTGATGGCGGCCACCGCCTTGCTGGCGCGCAAACCCCGGCCCACCGATGCCGACATTGATGCAGCTATCACCAACCTGTGCCGCTGCGGAACCTACCCGCGCATCAAAGCAGCGATCAAAGCGGCTGCGCGGCTGTGAAGGGGACTCGAATGCAAACCACACACACACCAAGCGCTACCGCTGCGCTGTCCCGCCGCAACTTTATCCACGCCACCGTTGCAGCGGGCGCGGGCGCGGGCTTGAGCTTGGGCTTTTATTTGCCTGCAGCCGCCGCCGACAAACTCGCCACCGATGGCCCGCACGGCAGCGCGATTGATATCAACGCCTGGATCCGCATCACCCCAGACAACCAGGTGATTTGTGAAGTCGCCCGGGCCGAAATGGGCCAGGGCACCAGCACCAGCCTGCCCATGATGCTGGCCGAAGAATTGGAATGCCGCTGGGAAGATGTGCGCATGGAGTTCGCATCGGTCAACGAGCACCTGGCGCGCAACAAGGTCTACATCACTTTCAGCACCGGCGGCAGCCGGGGCACGCGCGGTTCGCAGCTGGTGATGCGCCAGGCGGGCGCCGCAGCGCGCGAGATGCTCAAGGCGGCAGCGGCCCAGCGCTGGGGGGTAGCAGTGGCGGATGTGGTGGCCAAACAGGGCGTGGTCACCCATGCGGCTAGCAAGCGCCGGTTGACCTACGGTGCCTTGGCGCAGGATGCGGCGCGCCAGCCTGTTCCCACCGACGTGGTCTTGAAAACGCCAGCGCAGTGGAGCCTGATTGGCAAGCCGGTCAAGCGGCTGGATATCCCCGCCAAGTGCGACGGCAGCGCGGTCTTCGGTATTGATGTGCGCGTGCCGGGCATGCTGTACGCGGCGCTGTTGCAGTGCCCGGTGTTCGGCGGCTCGCCCCGCTCCTTTGACGCGGCCGCGGTGATGAACCGCCGGGGTGTGAAAAAGGTGGTGGCGGGGCCTGATTTTGTGGCGGTGGTGGCGGACAACTGGTGGCGTGCCCAGCAGGCCCTGAAATCATTGAAAGTGGTTTGGGACTATGCGGGTGGTGAGACGCTGAACGACGCGGGCATTGCGCAGATTCTGCAAGCTGGTGTGGAGCAGGCCCGACCCTTGCGTGTTGACGGCGACTTCGCATCGCTGTGGGCCCAGGCCGACGCGGCGGGCCACCGCAAGGTGGAGGCTGAATATTTCACGCCCTATGTGAACCACTTCACCCTGGAGCCGCAAAACTGCACCGCGCTGGTTGCCGGTGATCAGGCGCAGATCTGGGCACCCACGCAAAGCGCCGAAGCCACCCAGGCCGAAGCGGCGCGAACCC
>CANIRI010000173.1 GCA_947469815.1 Comamonadaceae bacterium
TGCCATGGGTTTTTTGCGCACCAGCTCTTTGTTCATGTAGGACTCGAAGGTCAGTTGCTGCACATCTTTGTCCTCGCAAATTTTCACAAAGCGCTCGCGCCGCTTGTCATTCTGGTACCAGAAATACTGCAAGATGCCCAGTACCCAAAAGACTTTGCCATGCAAGCGCATGAACTGCTTGCGCGCCTGTTTCAACAAGGCCGGGTTGTTGTGGATGATGGCCTGGTTCACCGCATGCGCGGCAACACGGCCACCAAACATGGCGTAGTAAATACCTTCGCCCGAAGCGGGCGCCACCACACCGGCGGCGTCACCGGCCAGCACCACATTGCGGCCGTTTTCCCAGCGCGGCAGCGGCTTGAGCGGAATCGGCGCGCCTTCGCGGCGCAGGGTTTCCAGGTGCGCCAGACCACCCAATTCGCGCAGGCGGCCGACGGCTGAACGCAGCGAATAGCCCTTGTCAGCGCTGCCCGTGCCGATGCTCATGGTGTCCCCGTGCGGGAAGACCCAGCCGTAAAAATCGGGCGATAGCAAGCCGTTGTAATAGACGTCGCAGCGGTCCGGGTCGTGGCTGGCGTCGTTCTGTGGAGCCTTGACGATCTCGTGGTACGCGAACACGTATTTGGTTTTCTCGTAGCCCTCTATGGTCTGGCGCGCCACCTCGGACTTGGCGCCGTCCGCACCGATCACATAGCGGGCACGCACGCTGATCGGTGCATGGTCTTCGTTTTTGCCGGCGGGCGTGTAGTGCACACGGGCCACGCCGTCGGCGTCTTCGGTGATCTTGTCAAACACAGCCCGCACGCGCTGCGCGCCATTGGCCTGCGCCCGCGCACGCAGCCACTCATCGAACTCGTCGCGGTTGACCATGCCGACAAAGCCGTTTTCAATCGGGATATCGACTTTTTTGTCGGTGGGCGAAATCATGCGCGCACAACGCGCCTTGGCCACCAGCAGGTGGTCAGGGATCTGGAAGTCTTTGATCAGGCGCGGCGGAATCGCGCCGCCACAGGGCTTGGTGCGGCCCTGGCGATCCAGCAGCAGCACCGTGCGGCCTTCTTGGGCCAGGTCATCGGCAGCGGTTGCGCCGGCGGGGCCACCGCCGACAACGACGACGTCATATTCTTGGGTTTGCATAGCGTGGCTCCTTGCCAAAGGTGAGAGGGTTAATACAGGCACAACGAACACAAAAAGGGCGGCTGAGGGCGTGCGCGCGGTTCATGCTGCAAGCCCTTGTGGCATCCCATAGCCCAGGCGCAAGGCCCAGGCGCTGACCATCATCCCGGCCACGAAGAGCGGGACACCAAAAGCACTGACCGACAGCGCTTTTTCAACCGGAGACTGGATAAAACGGAGCATCAAGGGCAGCTGCGCCAGCATCAGCAGCGCCACCGCAAGCGCATGCGCGGACGCACCCCAGTGCAACAGCAACAAGGTCACCCAGACTTGCGACACCAGCATGACCAGACAGGCGGCCTTGGCAGCACCCACCACGCCCAATTGCACCGGCAAGGAGCGCACACCCATTTGCAGGTCGCCCTGCACCGCTTTGAAGTCATTGAGGGTCATGATGCCGTGGGCACCCAGGCTGTACAGCAAGGCCAGCACCACAATGGACGGTGCGGGCATCACCCCGCCGATCATCACGGCCGCGCCGGTAATCCAGGCCAAACCCTCGTAGCTCAGAGCGCAGGCGGCATTACCCAGCCAGCCGTCGTTTTTCAGGCGCAAAGGCGGCGCGCTGTAAGCCCAGGACAAAAGTAAGGCCAGACCGCAGGCGTAAAAGCCCCAAGGCCCCAAAGCCTGCGCCCACAACAGCGACAGCATGGTCCATAGCACCGCGATGTACAGGCCCCAACGCCCCGGCATACGCCCTGAGGGAATGGGGCGCTGCGGCTCGTTGATAGCGTCTACGTGCCGGTCAAACCAGTCATTCACCGCCTGGCTGCTGGCGCAGACCAGCGGGCCGGTCAAGATCAAACCGGCGAGTACCAGGGTCCAGTTGTCGCTCAGCGAGTGCCCGGAGGACACCGCCCCGCAAGCGAATGCCCACACCGGGGGGAACCAGGTGATTGGCTTGAGCAGCTCCGCAACGGTGGCCAATTTGGGGTAATCCATGCATGCAGTTTTGCATGACACTTTGGAATGTCAATAGGGGTTGACACTTATTTCCGGGTTTTTTAACACCGGCCGCCCGTTTGCTGGCGCTTTCAGACCGGGAACTACTCGGCTTCGCCCTCGGACACCATGCCGTGGCGGCGCAGCTTGACGTACAGGCTCTGGCGGGACAAGCCCAGCATTTCCGCCGCGGAGGCGCGGTTGTTGTGGGTCAGATCCAGCGCCGATTTGATACACATGCGCTCGATCATGTCCACCGTCTCGCCCACGATGTCTTTCATGGGCAGCCGACCCACCAGGCGAGAGAGCTGGGCTACCGAATCCGACATGCCCGAGCTTTCCCGCACTTCCGGTAATTGACGCCGGGTCACATCCCGCACGTAAAAAGCGTAAAAAACTTCGCTCTCCGGCGATTGCAGGGTGAGCGCGGCAATTTCCACTGCAACGGCCGTACCGGTGAAGCCCAGCAAGTTGGTGGCAAAGTCTTTCACCGCCGTTTGCTGGCGCAAATTGGTATTGAGCACACCCCAGTCAATGCCGCCGCGCACAAACCACTGCTCCAACGCCTGGCCGTTCAACTGCGAACTGGCGGTAGCGCCGACGATAGCCATGAACTCGGCGTTCACCGCCTTGATAGAGCCGCTGCGGTCGGTCAGCACAAATCCGTCTGGCGCACGCTCCATGGCCTGGGACAACAAAGCCCCAACCCCTTGTCCGCCCTGCTCGTTGGCCGACTCCTGGGGCAACAGGCGCACCAGAAACTGGGCTCCGCTTTCCTGGCGGAACACCGTGGCGGTGACCGTGCAGTCGGCCACCGCGCCGCTGAAACGCGCCTTGCGCATCTCGACCCGCCCGGTGGCGTAGGCCATGCGCATCAGAGCCTGGATTTCCTCGCGGCTCGCAGGTTCGAACGCCTCCATGACCTCGCGACCGACCAGACGCTTGGTGGCATCTTTGAGCAGCGCCTGCGCGCTGAGGTTGACTTCGGTCACGCGCAGCGTGTTCGAGTCCACCAACAGGACCGCCTCGATCGAGGTGTCAAACAGAATACGGTAACGGGTTTCGATATGCCGCAGCCGCAGGTAATCGCGCTCCATGGCCTGCTGTGTTTCCACCAGGCGGCGCTGCAATGCCGCCAAAGCCTCCATGTCGCGGCCCAGCGCTAAAAAACGCCCATCCGATTCAAACTTGACCAAGGCGTATTGCATCGGTACATTGTTGCCCTGGGGCGAGGGGTGGTTGACATGGCGCCAACGCAAATTAGCACCATCTGAGGCCGATGCCAACATGTCCCGCACTTTGCCCTGGCTGTCCACCGCGACCGTGTCAACCCAGGCCTGTCCGACCCAGTTGTGGCAGGCCAGGCTGGCCAAATCGTCTTTTTTGACCGAGACATCCTGCACCACCCCGTCTTTGTCAATGACCAGGGCCAAGTCCGACGTCACTCCGATAAGGGATGCGAGCGTGTGGGCGTCGATCGGGGGCAGTTTCATAGATGCGATCAAAAGAGCAGGGCTGACCACTGCTGGCCAACGGTTAGTTTTGTTAGCTTTATTATAAACATAGTGTCAATCAAAGCCTACACATATAAAAAGTAAAGTATTGACAGATTGACGGAGGCCATAGCGCCAAGAGGTCAATTCATGGCAAGCCAGCGCTCGGCTGACCGCACGGCTTCATCCGCCGCATCCGCGGAAAAATCGGCACCCAAAACGCGCACCAAATCGGGGCGTTTCTGCATCAAGGGGCCACCCACCATGATTTTGATGCCCGGGTTGGCGCTGCGCTCGCGGGCCCCGGACAAGGCTCGCTGGACCTCCGGCACCTGTTGTTCCATGGAAATGCCCACGCCCAGCACGTCAAACCAGTCGGACTGCAGCGCCAGTGACAGCTCAGGGGCGCTAGGGGCGTGCACCGCCTGGACCCGCCAGCCCGCCAGCCGGAAAAACTCGGCAACCATCAGGCTGCCCATGCTGTGCTGCGAGGCGGCATTGACCAACAAAAGCCGTCTGGGCGCACCCTGAACCGGGCGGGAGCCCGCCATGAACTCCGGGCTCAGCGCATACATCGCCGCCTGCAAGCGCGCCATGGCCATCGACATACTGGCAAAGTCCATTTGGTCCGTAACCCACCAGTCACCCATCAGCTGGGCCGTGGGGCTGATCCCGTGCAGATAAATGTCAGGCCAGCTGCGTCCCTGGTCGCGCCAGGCGCGCAGCAGGGTCAGGGCCGCGTCCTGGCTGTCTATCGCCGCATGCGCCAGCTCAGACCATTGGCTCGTGGCTAAAGCCGGCAGCGCAGACGCGCGGACCGGCTGTTCGGGCGCGTCCGGCTTGGCCACCAGGCGCAGGCGGCCCGGCGCACTGATAAGGCGTTGGATAGGCGCGATATCCATGAGAAAGCGGGGAAGTCGTTTGACCGCTGCGTCCAGCATACGCAATTCCTTTGTTTGCATGGTTTCGGATGCAAAAGTGTGGTGTGGCTTGCCCATCTTGTAATCATGGAAAACCCTAGGTTTGTATTAAAAAAAATACGTCAATTTAGGTTGACACTAGTTCATAATGGTTCTACATTGAGCCGCAAGCGAAACGCCATCACGCATACCGCCAACCCGGAAAAGGAAGCCCCAAGTGACCCAGCCTCTGTACACGCCCGAGCAACGCATCAAGCGTGACTCCACCGTGTGGACCCTGGTTCAAGGCATTCTGGCCCCGGTGCAATTCCTGGTGTTTCTGGTCAGCCTGGGGCTGGTTCTGCGCTTTTTCTGGACCGGCGAGGGTGAGGAAACCGCCCTGATTTCGGTCGTGGTCAAGACCGTGGTGCTCTACATCATCATGGTCACCGGCTGCATTTGGGAAAAAGTCGTCTACGACGTGTACCTGTTTGCCGATGCCTTTTACTGGGAAGACATGGTCAGCATGGTGGTGATGATCTTGCACACCGCGTATGTGGCCATGTGGTGGCATGGCGGATTCACCCCGACCGAGCAGCTCGCTTTGGCACTCGCCGCCTATTTCACCTACGTGATCAACGCGGCGCAATACATCCTCAAACTGCGCCGCGCCCGCCTGCAAAGCGCTGGGAAAACCACCGACGCCACGCCAGACACGAGCGAGATGGAGCCGGCCGTATGAGCACCGTGATCCCTATCCAAACCGCTGCTGCTACGGGCTGCCAAACCGCCCCGGTCTTGGTCGAACGTGGCCAGCGCGAGGTGTTTTGTGGCCTCACCGGCATCATCTGGCTGCACCGCAAAATCCAGGACGCGTTCTTTCTGGTGGTCGGCTCGCGCACCTGCGCGCACCTGATCCAGTCCGCTGCCGGTGTGATGATTTTTGCCGAGCCCCGTTTTGGCACCGCCATCATCGATGAGCGCGATCTGGCCGGCTTGGCCGATGCCAACGAAGAA
>CANIRI010000174.1 GCA_947469815.1 Comamonadaceae bacterium
CCAGTGCCCGGCGCGATGCGGTCTTCATTGACCACCCGCAAATTGCCCCAGCCCATGAAGGCCGGGTCGTAATAGCCCGCGAAGGAAAAACTGTGGAAGGACTTGAGCCAGCCGTGGTCGGCGTAGCCGCGTTGGGAAGAGGTGCGAAGGTTCAGCATGTGAAGGGTCCCATAAAAAATGAAATCAACGCGGCCAGCGCGCCAGCCGCTCGACCTCGTTCAGGTCGAGGTGGTTGCGCATGTACTCGGCGCTGCCGTTGCGCGGGGGGGTGTATTCCCAAGGCGTGAACGTACCCTGGCGCAGGGCCTGGGTAATGAAATGGCGCTCGCGCTGGCTGTTGCGCACGGCGCTGTCCAGCGCGGCTAAGTCCCAGCGGGCCGCAACTTCTGCGCGCATCGCTGCCACCATATCTGCATGTACCGGGTCGCTTGCCAGGTTGTGAACTTCGTCCGGGTCTTGCGCCAGATTGAAAAGCTGGTCCGGGTCTGCCGGGCAGTGGATGAACTTCCACGCGCCCCGGCGCACCATCACGATGGGCGCGACCGAGCCCTCGGCCATGTATTCGCCGTACACCGGCGTGTCGCTATCAGGCACGTCACCGGATGACTTGTCCAACAAGCCCAGCAAACTGTGTCCGGCCAGCGGCTGCACTGCCGGGGCCGCACCGGCCATCGCACCCAGCGTGGGCAAAACGTCCAACAGCGAAACCGGCTGCGCAACCCGAGCCGGCGCAAAGCGCGCCGGATAGTGAAAGACGAGCGGAATGCGGGCTGCGTCTTCGAAAAAATTCATCTTGTACCAAAGCCCGTGCTCGCCCAGCAGATCGCCATGGTCGGCCACCAGCACCACCACGGTGTTATCGCGCAGTTGCAGCGCGTCCAGCGTGTCCATCAGCCGCCCGGTCCATTCGTCCACATAGGAAATATTGCCGTAATAGGCGCGCCGCGCACGTTGCGCATCGACCGGAGTGATGTGGGCGTTTTCCATATCGCTGACCTGCATCAGGCGGCGCGTATGGGGGTGCGGGTCTGCCTCGGCAGGTACGCGCGGCGCGCCCACGTCCACGCCTTCGTACATGTCCCAGTATTTGCGGCGGGTCACATACGGGTCGTGCGGATGCGTGAAGCTGGCAACCATGAAAAACGGCCGACCGTCGTCGGCCCGCGCTGCGTCGTGCAGCGCGCGCATCGCGCCCTGCCCCACTTCGTCGTCGTACAGCAGTTGGTTGGTGACCTCGGCCACGCCCGCGCCGGTGACGCTGCCCATGTTGTGGTACCACCAGTCGATGCGCTCGTCGGGCTTGGTCCAGTCGGGGGTCCAGCCGAAATCGGCGGGGTAAATATCGGTGGTGCGGCGCTCCTCAAAGCCGTGCAACTGGTCAGGCCCGACGAAATGCATCTTGCCGCTGAGCACGGTGCGGTACCCGGCATGGCGCAGGTAGTGCGCCACGGTTGGCACGGTGCTGGGTAAATAAGCCGCGTTGTCAAAACCGCCGGTTTGCGAAGGCAGCTGCCCGGTCATCAGGCAATAGCGTGCCGGGGTGCACAGGGGGCTGTTGGAATACGCCGCATCAAACACCACGCCCTCAGAAGCAAGACGGTCGATGTTCGGCGTGATGGCGACCTGGTTGCCGTAGCAGGGCAAGGCCCCGGCGGCGATTTGGTCGTACATGACGACCAGGATGTTGGGTCTTTGGGCTGGGTCCTTGGGGGCGGAAGCTTTTGTGGTCATCCTTAGATTTTGACCGAGGCCGCCGCATGCAGCCGCTGCAGCAGTTCCGCCGCGTCCGTGCCCACCAGCAGCAAGGCGCGCACCGCCGGGCTCAAAAAGCCCTCGCTGACCATGCGGTCCAGCATCGCGATCAGCGGGTCGTAATAGCCATTGGTATTGAGCAGGCCGAAGGGCTTGCTGTGCACGCCGAGTTGGTACCAAGTCCAGATTTCAAATAACTCTTCAAAAGTGCCGATGCCACCTGCCAGCGCCACAAAGGCATCGGCGCGCTCAAACATCAGGGTTTTGCGCTCGTGCATGGTGCCGACCACGCGCAGTTCAGTCAGACCAGGATGACCCACCTCTTTGTCCAGCAAGTTTTGCGGAATCACGCCGAACACCGTGCCGCCTGCGGCCAGCGTGGCGTCAGCGGCGATACCCATCAAGCCGACCTTGCCCCCGCCGTACACCATCTGCCAGCCGTGGCTGCCAATCCATTGGCCGACCTGCGTGGCTGCAGCCGCAAACGCGGGCTGCGCACCCATGCGCGAGCCGCAGTAGACGCAGAGGGAAAAATCGCTTGGTTGGGTCTGAGGCATGGCAGTTACGGTCTGTGTATGGCGAAGCAGCAACCTGAGCATAGGGGCAAACCGCGACAGCCTGCGGCGGGTGTACAGTGAGCCCCATGGAGACGCGCACATGACAAAGTCCAAACATATCGCCATCGTTGGAGCGGGCATTGCAGGCATCAGCTGCGCCCGCACGCTGGTGCAAGCCGGGCACCGGGTGACGGTGTTCGAAAAAAGCCGTGGCGTGGGCGGGCGCATGTCGACCCGCAACAGCCCCTTCGGCACTTTTGACCACGGGGCGCAGTACTTCACGGTGCGTGACCCGCGCTTTGCCCAGGCCATTGAAACAGCCCCCGGCGTGTGCCGCCCCTGGAGCGCCACCACGGTGCGCGTGCTCGACGCACGCGGCATGGTCGCCGCCGCCGCGCTGGAACACCGCGAATCGCATTGGGTTGCCAAACCCGGCATGAACGCACTGGCCAAGGCCTGGGCCGCGCCGATTGCAGAGCACATCCATCTCGACACCCGGGTCGACCGGGTCGAACGCGACACCCTGAACAAGCACCAGTGGCAGTTGCGCACCGAAGGCGGCAGCGCCAGCGTCGCGGTGCATGGCGCTTTTGACGCAGTGGTGCTGGCCATCCCGCATCCGCAGGCGCAGGCGCTGCTGCAAGCCATGCCGCACGGCGGCACATTCGCCAAGGCGATCAACAAAGTGACCGTGCTTCCATGCTGGACCTTGATGCTGGCCTTTCCGCAAGCGGTGCAGCCGGGCCTGACCACGCTGGGGCCGCACTGGAACGCCGCGCGCAGCACCCACCACCGCATTGCCTGGCTGGCCCGCGAGTCCAGCAAACCCGGGCGCAGCACGGTGGAGCGCTGGACGGTGCAGGCCAGCGCCGATTGGTCGGCCGAACACATCCAGGACAGCCCCGAGCGCGTGCAGGCCAAGCTGCTGCGCGCCTTTGCCGAGATCACCGGCATCCGCGCCGAACCAGCGCATGTGGACGCCCACCGCTGGCTCTACGCCAAAACGGACAAAGCCTTGGGGCGCAGCCACCTGTGGAAGGCCGAGCACGGTGTGGGCGTTTGCGGTGATTGGTGCATAGGCCACCGGGTGGAAGACGCGTTTCTGTCCGGCCTGGAACTGGCGCTGGCCATCGTCAAGCGCTGAACTCGAATGGGCGGCTACACCGGGCGGTTTGCGCCCTCGCCCACCGGTGCGCTGCACGCGGGTTCGCTGGTGGCGGCATTGGCCAGTTGGCTCGATGCCCGCGCCCACGGCGGGCGCTGGCTGGTACGCATCGAAGACACCGACACGCCGCGCTGCGTACCCGGCGCAGACGAGATCATCCTGGCGCAACTGGCGGCCTGTGGCCTGGTGCCCGATGAAGCTCCCCTGTGGCAAAGCGAGCGCACGGCTTGGTATGAGCAGGCACTGGAATCCCTGATGGCAGCCGATCTGGCCTACCCCTGCGGCTGCTCGCGCAGCGCGATTGACGCCGCCAATGCCGCGCGCGGCATCGCCCGGCCCCGCAACGGCGAGCGCGTTTACCCCGGTACCTGCCGCAACGGCCTGCATGGCACCGGTCCTTCTGCCTGGCGCATGCGCACGCATCATGCGCCGCCCCTGCTGCACTGGCAGGACCGGCGTTTGGGCGAACAAACGCAGGACCTGCACACGCAGGTCGGTGACTTCGTGCTGCGCCGCGCAGATAGCCTATTCACCTACCAGCTGGCCGTGGTGGTGGACGATGCGGCGCAGGGCATCAGCCACGTGGTGCGCGGCGAAGACCTGACCGATAACACGGGCCGCCAACGCTGGTTGCAAGACGCGCTGGGCCTGCCTGCGCCGCAGTACCTGCACACCCCGCTGGTGATGGGGCGCAACGGCGAGAAACTCTCCAAACAAAACGGCGCGCAGCCCATCGATACCAGCGCACCGCTGGCCGCGCTGAATGCCGCCGCAAAGGTTCTGGGCTTACCCGAAAACGGAGGGCCCATCGGCGACGCACTGACCGCGTGGACCGCCGCCTGGCCCTGGCGCAGCGCGACCTAAAATCCCGCGCTTCTCCGACTGCGCCCGCATGCCACCCCCCACCCCCGACCCCGCCTCCATCCCCCACCTGCGCCCCGTCAAAAGCTATGTGCTGCGTGCCGGACGCAGCACCGCCGGCCAGACCCGGGCCATGGAGAAATTGGGGCCGAAGTTTCTGCTGCCATACCAAGCCGCGATAACCGATGTGCGCGCCCTGTGGCCTGATCCGCAGGCACCGCTGGTCTTGGAAATCGGCTTTGGCATGGGCGAGGCCAGCGCGCAAATTGCGCAGACCCTGCCGGACACCCACTTTCTGTGCTGCGAGGTGCATGCGGCGGGTGTGGGCGCGCTGCTCAAGCGCATTGGCGAGATGGGGCTGGAGAACATCCGCATCTGCGCGCATGACGCGGTGGAAGTGATAGACAACATGCTGGCCCCCGACAGCCTGGACGGCGTGCACATCTTTTTTCCCGACCCTTGGCACAAAACCAAACACAACAAGCGCCGCTTGATTCAAGCGCCGCTGGTGGCCAAGCTGGCGCAGCGCCTGAAACCCGGCGGCTACCTGCATTGCGCCACCGACTGGCAGCCCTATGCCGAGCAAATTTTGGAGGTGCTGGAGGCCGAGCCCTTGCTGCACAACCCGGCGCGCAGCGCGCACCCGGCGCTGGCTGGTTATGCGCCCAAACCGGCCTACCGGCCGCTGACCAAGTTCGAGAACCGCGGGCTCAAGCTGGGCCACGGCGTCTGGGACGTGGTCTGCGCCCGGCGATGAGCCAGACACCGGCACCGCGCCAGGGCGTGGGCCCCAGCAGCGTGGTCTTGCCCCCGGTCTACGACCCGGCTTGGTCGACGGTGCTGGATTTTTTGAGCGCCCGCTTTCTCCACATTGACCGCAGCGTGTGGGCACAGCGCATGGCAGGCGGCAGTGTGTGCGACGCGGATGGAAAAGCGCTGGTCCCCGACACACCCTTTTGCGCCGGCGCGCGCATCCACTATTTCCGCGCGCTGGAATCGGAAGCCCCGATCCCGCTGCAAGAGACCGTGCTGTACCGCGACGCCCATCTGCTGGTGGCTGACAAGCCGCATTTTTTGCCGGTCATACCCTCGGGCAAATACCTGCATGAGACGCTGCTGGTGCGCCTGAAACACCGGCTCGGCTTGGATGATTTGGTACCGATCCACCGTATCGACCGC
>CANIRI010000175.1 GCA_947469815.1 Comamonadaceae bacterium
CCACGCCCATTGCCATGCCCGGACGCACAGCCTTGCTGGCGGCGGTGCAACCGGCGCAGTCCAAAGCTCTGTACTTTGTCGCCCGGGGCGACGGCAGTAGCCAGTTCAGCGCCACGCTGGAAGAACACAATCGCGCGGTCGACGCCTACCAACGCAAGAAGTAACCCGCATGAACCGACTTTTCATCAGCGTGGAAGGCATTGACGGTGCCGGCAAATCCTCCCACATCGACGCCATGGCAGCGGCTTTGCGCGCCGTGGGCCACACCGTCTGCGTCACCCGTGAGCCCGGTGGAACCCCCTTGGCCGAGCAATTGCGCGCGCTGGTGCTGCACACGCCCATGGACGCATTGACCGAGTCGCTGCTGATTTTTGCCGCCCGGCGCGACCACATTGCCCAGGTCATCCGGCCGGCCTTGGCGCGCGGCGAAGTGGTGTTGTGCGACCGATTCACTGATGCCACATTCGCCTACCAGGGCGGCGGCCACGGCTTTGATCTGGATGTCTTGGGCACGCTGGAGAACTGGGTGCAATCGTCTGAGGGGCAAGATGGGCAAGAGGGCAGCGCGCTACTGCAGCCCGCGCTCACGCTCTGGTTTGACCTACCCGCGCAGGTGGCTGCCCAGCGACTGAGCGGGGCCCGCGTGCCAGACAAGTTTGAGGCCCAACCGCAGGCTTTTTTTGAGAAGGTGATTGCCGGATACGCCCGGCGCGCCGCCCTGGAGCCGCAGCGCTTTGCGCGCATCCACGCCGACCAGCCACCTGACGGTGTGCGCGCCGAGGTGCTGGCAGCCTTGCGCACCCCCGGGCTGTTACCGGCACGAGCGCAGCCCCAGAACAACCGCTGGCCCCGCCTTGGATAGCGGCCCAAGTCCACGCGCTGATCCGCCAGCGCGGCCACGCCTGGCTGCTCCAAGGCCCGGCTGGCTTGGGACATTACCCCTTGGCGCTGTCCCTGGCCAGTGCCTGGTTGTGCGAACGGCCAACGCCCGAGGGCGCTTGCGGCAACTGCCCGAGCTGCCACAGCATTGCGGTGCGCACCCATGCCGATTTGCGCGTGCTGATGCCCGAGACCCATCTGCTGGACCTCGGCTGGCCCCTGGGTGAAAAAGCCCAGCAGGAAATTGACGACAAGGCGCGCAAACCCAGCCGCGAAATCCGGGTTGATGCGGTGCGCGAGACCGTGGAGTTTTGCCAGCGCACCAACGCGCGCAACCGCGGCAAAGTGGTGATCGTTTTCCCTGCGGAGGACATGAACCTGGTCACCGCCAACGCCTTGCTCAAGACCCTGGAAGAGCCGCCCGGTGATACCCGCTTTGTGTTGGCCACCCAGGCCGCGCACCGTTTGCTGCCCACGGTGCGCAGCCGTTGCATGGTCCATACCCTGAGCTGGCCAGCGCCCGAGGAATCCGCCGCCTGGTTGTCCGCCCAAGGTGTTGCAGCGAACCAGACCGCCGGTTTGCTGCGCGCCAGCGGCGGGCGTCCGGCCATGGCTTTGCAGATGGCGCAGTCGGGCCAGGACGCTGCGGCCTGGGCCCGGTTTCCGCGCGCCATGGCGGCGGGTGACGTGCTGGCGGTCAAAGATTGGAGCGGTGCGCAGCTGGTTGATGCCTTGCAAAAACTCTGCCACGACCTGTGTGCGCTGGCCGTTGGCGCGCCACCGCGTTATTTCGAACCCGCCGATTTGCCGCCACCGCCCATGCAGGACCACCTGCGCGGTTTGGGCGCTTGGGATCAGTCCTTGCGGCAAACCCGGCGGGTGGTGGATCACCCCTGGAATGCCGGCCTGATGACCGAGGCTTTGGTCAGTGCTGCCAAAATCGCCTTGCTGGCAGCCCGAACCGGTCCTGTAAACCCTGCGCGCCGTACCAGTGTGTTGAATTGAAACGAATAAGGGGAGGCAGAACCATATGACCGAGCTGACCACAACCGGCGCGATGAGCGCCTCTGCCTTGCGCTCCAGCATGCTGCAGTTCAGTGCGCCTGACGTCACCACGCTGTACGCCCACTACATCAGCAGATTCCAAAACGGTGGCATTTTTGTGCCGACGAGGGGCGGGTTCGAGCTCGGTGCCGAGGTGATCGTCGCTTTGACTCTGCCAGGGCGGGAAGAGCGGTTTGCCATTGGCGGGCGGGTGGCGTGGGTGACGCCGGCCAATGCGCAACACGGCCGCAGCCAAGGCGTTGGCGTGGCCTTCGAGACCGACGACAAATCCAAGGCCGTGCGCGCCATCATCGAAGACATGCTGGGCAATATGTTGACGTCCGGTCGCGGAACCCAAACCTTTTAAATGCGTCTGTCGCGATGTACACCGACTCCCACTGCCACCTGAATTTCCCGGAGTTGCTGGAGCAGATCGGCGACATCCGCGCCGCGATGCAGCAGGCCAGCGTGACGCGGGCCTTGTGCATTGCCACCACGCTGGAGGCTTTTCCGCAAGTGCACGCTCTGGCCATGGATTACGCGAATTTCTGGGCCACGGTGGGTGTTCACCCCGACAGCGAAGACGTGGCCGAACCCACCTTCGATGATCTGGTGCAGCGCGCCGCACTGCCCCGGGTGGTGGCCATCGGCGAGACCGGGCTGGACTATTACCGGCTCAACGGGCGCAGCGTGGCCGATATGGAGTGGCAACGGGAGCGCTTTCGGGTGCACATCCGCGCCGCGCAGGCAACGGCTAAACCCCTGGTCATCCACACCCGCAGCGCCAGCGACGACACCTTGGCTATTCTGCGGGAGGAGGGCGAGGCCGCAGGCGGTGGTGCCGGTGGCGTTTTCCACTGCTTCACCGAGACCCGCGCCGTTGCCACGGCGGCGCTGGACATGGGTTTTTACATCTCGTTTTCGGGCATCCTGACCTTCAAGACCGCGCAGGATTTGCGCGACGTGGCCGCGCTGGTCCCCATGGACCGGCTGCTGATCGAGACCGACAGCCCGTATCTGGCACCCGTTCCGTACCGGGGCAAAACCAACAATCCGTCCTATGTGCCCTGGGTGGCAAAGCAGTTGGCGGAAATCAAAAGTTGCAGCCCGGAGGCCATCGGCGAGCAGACCAGCCGCAATTTCGACGCGCTTTTTGCCGGGGTCTTGGCGTGATAAATAGATTTAAAAAAGCCATTTATCTCTATGTTTTTATGGGATTTTTTTTGGCTCATGCTGGGAGTTACGAGGATTTTTTTGCCGCCATCAAAAAGGATGATGCCGCTACCGTGTCCGCCTTGCTGGCACGCGGCATCGACCCCAATACCCTGGGGCCCGAGGGATTGACCGGCTTGTTCATGGCCGCGCGCGCGGGCCACGCCAAGGTGGCGCTGGTCTTGCTGGAGGCACCGGACACCGATGTGGAATGCCGCAACACCGCCGACGAGAGCCCCTTGATGCTGGCCGCGCTGCGCGGTGACCTGCCGCTGGCACGGGCCTTGATTGCGCGGGACGCCGATGTCAACAAAACCGGTTGGACCCCGCTGCATTACGCGGCCTCGCGCGGGCATATTCCCATGATCGACCTGCTGCTGGAGCACCACGCCTATATCGACGCCGAGTCGCCCAACCGCACCACGCCGCTGATGATGGCGGCCGGCTACGGTAGCGTCCAAGCCACCCGTATCTTGCTGCGCGCCGGTGCTGACGCCACAGTGAAGAACGCCGAAGGGCTGACGGCTTTGGACTTTGCTATGGGTTTTGGCAAAGCCGACTCGGCTGCTGCGCTGCGGGCGGCTGCAACGGCAAAGCCGCAATAGGCCGAGCGTAGGCACGGCACGGCTCAGCCGCGCATTAATCCGTCAAAAACAAAGCGTGCTGCGCTGGTTCGGCGGGCGCATCGGCCAAGGCTGCCGCGTCTTGCTTGAGCAGCAAACCACCCACCCGCACACCGAGCAGCCGCAGCCGCTGGTCCAAAGGCGCGCGTTTGAGTGCTTGTCCCGCCGCCTGGCGGATCGCTGCGGCCTGGTCGGTGTAACCGGCAATGGTTTGGTCCCGCGTGGCGATGCGAAAGTCCGTAAAGCGCAGCTTCACGCCGATGGTGCGGCCCACATAGCCCTTGCGCTGCAAATCGGCCGCCACCTGTTCGCACAGCTTGGTGAAGATCGCGCCCAGTGCGGCGCGGTCGTGTACCGCGTGCAGGTCGCGCTCAAACGTGGTCTCGCGGCTCATGCTCACCGGCTCGCTGCTGGTGTGCACCGCACTGTTGTCGCGCCCGTGCGCTGCGGCGTGCAGCCAGGCACCGGTTTTGGGGCCGAAGTGCTGTGCCAATGCGGCCGGTTCGGCGCTGGCGAGCTGGCCGATGGTGTGGATGTCCAGCGCTTGCAGTCGGGCGTCGGCTTTGGGGCCGATGCCATTGATCTTGCGGCAGGCCAGCGGCCAAATGGCGCTTTGCAAGTCCTCTTCCATGACCACTGAAATACCGTTGGGCTTATTGAATTCGCTGGCCATTTTGGCCAGCAGCTTGTTGGGTGCCACGCCCACCGAACAGGTCAGACCCGTGTCCTCAAAAATCGCTTTTTGGATGAGCCGCGCCAGCACCCGCCCGCCCTCGCGCTGACCGCCGGGCACTTCGGTGAAATCGATGTAGACCTCGTCCACACCCCGGTTTTCCATCACCGGCGCGATCTCGGTGATGATGGCCTTGAAGCGCTGTGAATAGTGCCGGTACTGGGCAAAGTCCACCGGCAGCAGCACCGCCTGCGGGCACAGCTGCGCCGCCTTCATCAGCCCCATGGCCGAGCCCACGCCGAACTGGCGCGCCGCGTAGGTAGCCGTGGTGATCACGCCGCGCCCGGTGTAGTCGCGCAAAACCGGAAATTCAGCCACTGGAATTTCGTGCAAAGCCCGGCCCTGGTCGCTCTGGATCAGATCCTCATCAACCTTGCGCCGCCCGCCGCCAATTACCACCGGCAAGCCCTTGAGCTGTGGGTAGCGCAGCAACTCCACCGACGCATAAAACGCGTCCATGTCCAGGTGCGCGATGCGGCGCAAGGGCAGGTCTGTCACGCCAGCGGCTCCCCATCCTGCGCTGGGTTCGGTGGTTCAGGGCTTAGCCCGCAGTCGGGAAGGTTCCGGGCAGCAAGATGCTGCGGTCCACGGTCTGGATGTTGGTGTGCCCGCAAAACGCCATGGTGATGTCCAGCTCTTTGTGGATGACTTCCAGCGCTTTGGTCACGCCGGCTTCGCCCATCGCGCCCAGGCCGTAGACCATGGCGCGGCCGATTAGCGTGCCGCGTGCGCCCAGCGCCCAGGCCTTGAGCACGTCTTGCCCGCTGCGGATGCCGCCGTCCATCCAGACCTCGATGTCCGAGCCCACCGCCGCCACGATGGCCGGTAGCGCCTCGATGCTGGACTGCGCGCCGTCCAACTGCCGCCCGCCGTGGTTGCTCACCACAATCGCGTCGGCCCCGCTGGACACGGCCAGGCGGGCGTCTTCCACGTCTTGAATGCCTTTGAGAATCAGCTTGCCGCCCCATTGCTCTTTGACCCAGGCAATGTCGGCCCACGACAGGCGCGGGTCAAAC
>CANIRI010000176.1 GCA_947469815.1 Comamonadaceae bacterium
AAACACGTCTTGCACATCGCGGCGGCGCTCTTTGTATTTGGAGACCCCGGCGGCTTCTTCGAGGAACAGGCGTAGCTCCTCGGGGCGCGACTCGATGATGCGGCTGATGGTTCCCTGGCCGATGATGGCGTAGGCGCGCGGGCCCAGACCCGTACCCAGAAACACGTCTTGCACATCGCGGCGGCGCACGGCCTGGTTGTTGATGAAATAGCTGGAGGTGCCATCCCGCGTGAGCGTGCGGCGCACCGCGATCTCAGCGAACTGGCCCCACTGCCCGCCGATGCGGTGGTCGGCGTTGTCAAACAGCAGTTCCACGCTGGCGCGGCTGGCGGCTTTGCGCTGGGTGGTGCCGTTAAAAATCACATCCTGCATGGACTCGCCGCGCAACTCGCTGGCGCGGCTCTCGCCCAACACCCAGCGGACCGCGTCCATGATGTTGGATTTGCCACAGCCATTGGGCCCGACCACGCCCACCAGCTGCCCCGGCAATTGCAGGTGCGTCGGTTCGGCAAAGGACTTGAAGCCGGAGAGCTTGATGGAGTGAAGGCGCACGGCGGGGCGGTTTTTTTCCGGAACGAGGGAGTTGGAGTTATGGGGCTGGCGGGGTGCGCGGGGGCGCCCTTAAGCCGCTTTTTCGATGATAACCCGCACTTCTTCGCGCAAGAGCAGCATTTGGGCACGCAGCGCGGGCCAGGCGGCACGGGCCTCGACCAGGGCCGCGGTCTTGCACAGGGCCTCCAGTTGCTGAATAGACCGCGCCATATCGGGTGCACAAAACATGGGCAGAACCCCTTTGAGTCCGTGCAAAACCACAGCCGCGCGCGCAGGCTCGCCATCATGCAGCGCGCTATCCAGCCGCAGGGTGTCGTCATCCAGGGTTTTCAAGAGCACCGGCAGCAGCGACGCAATCACCTCGGGACCGCCGACCGCCTGCAAGGCTTGGGCATAGCGCAGCAGGGGCGCTGCAGCGGCGCTGGGGCCGCTGGGGTCGTGTGGGTGACTGGGCATAGGGAAATACTAACGGACGCAGCGCGGCGGCGATAATGCCCGCCCATGAATCCCCACCTCGCCCGGCTGCAGGCCTATCCGTTTGAGCGCCTGCGCGGGCTTTTTGCCGGGATCACGCCCAACCCGGCCTTCACGCCGATCAGCCTGGGCATAGGCGAACCGCGCCACGCCACGCCCTTGTTGGTCAAACAAGCCTATTGCGACGCAGTCATGGGCAGCGGCCTGTCAGCCTACCCGGCCACCGCCGGTGAGCCCGCGCTGCGCCAGGCCATGTCGCGCTGGATGCACAAGCGCTACGGGCTGGAGGTGAGCGCGGCCACTCAGATATTGCCGGTCAACGGCTCGCGCGAGGCGCTGTTTGCCTTTGCCCAAACCGTGCTGCAGCCGCGCACCGATGGCCAGGCCCCGGTGGTGGTCTGCCCCAACCCGTTCTACCAAATCTATGAAGGCGCGTCGCTGCTGGGCGGGGCGGAGCTGTATTTTGTGAACAGCGCCCCGGCGCGCAACTTTGCCCAGGACTGGGACAGCGTGCCCGACAGCGTGTGGGCGCGCTGCCAGTTGCTCTTTGTCTGCAGCCCCGGCAACCCGGCCGGCGCGGTGATGCCGCTGGCCGAGTGGAAGAAATTGTTTGACTTAAGCGAACGCTTTGGCTTTGTGATTGCGTCCGATGAGTGCTACAGCGAGATCTATTTCCGCGACGAGCCGCCCCTGGGCGGTTTGCAGGCCGCCGAACTGTGCGGCCGCAGCGACTTCAAGAACCTGCTGAGCTTTACCAGCCTGTCCAAGCGCAGCAACGTGCCGGGCATGCGCAGCGGATTTTGCGCCGGTGACGCGCAATGGATTGCGCGCTTTTTGCTCTACCGCACCTACCACGGCAGCGCCATGAGCCCGGTGGTGCAAAGCGCCAGCATCGCGGCCTGGGACGACGAGGCGCACGTGCAAGAAAACCGCGCGCTCTACCGGCAAAAGTTCGCCCAGGTCACGCCGCTGCTGGCCAGCGTGCTCGACGTCGCCCTGCCCGATGCAGGCTTTTATTTATGGGCCGCCGTGCCCGGCAGCGACGAGGCCTTTGCCCGCGACCTCTACGCCGCCTGCAACGTCACCGTGCTGCCCGGCAGCTACCTGGCGCGCAGCGCACACGGCAACAACCCCGGTGCCGGGCGCGTGCGCATGGCGCTGGTCGCCGATACCGCCGAGTGCCTGGAAGCGGCACAACGCATCGTGAAATTTTTGTCAACCACCGTCTAGAAAGACCGCTCCCCATGACCCAGCAACTCCAACAAATTCTTGATGCCGCGTGGGACGACCGCGCCAACATCTCCACCGCATCGGCCAGCGCCGAAGTGCGCGATGCGGTGAACCACGTCATCAGCCAGCTCAACAACGGCAGCCTGCGCGTGGCCACCCGCCAGGGCGTGGGCCAATGGACCACGCACCAGTGGATTAAGAAAGCGGTGCTGCTGAGCTTCCGCTTGAACGACAACGTGGTGATGAAGGCCGGCGACCTGGGCTTTTACGACAAGGTGCAAACCAAGTTCTCGCATCTGGATGAAGCGCAGATGAAAGCCGCTGGCGTGCGCGTGGTGCCGCCTGCGGTGGCGCGCCGGGGCAGCTATATCGGTAAGGGCGCAATACTGATGCCGTCCTACGTGAACATCGGCGCGTATGTGGACGAAGGCACCATGGTCGACACCTGGGCGACTGTTGGCTCCTGCGCACAGATTGGCAAGAACGTGCACCTGAGCGGCGGCGTGGGTATCGGCGGTGTGCTCGAGCCCATGCAGGCAGGCCCCACCATCATCGAAGACAACTGCTTTGTGGGCGCGCGTTCTGAAGTGGTCGAAGGCGTGATCGTCGAAGAAAACTCGGTGATTTCCATGGGCGTGTACATCGGCCAAAGCACCAAGATTTATGACCGCGCCACGGGCGAGGTGACATACGGCCGCATCCCGGCAGGCTCGGTGGTGGTATCGGGCAACCTGCCCAGCGCGGACGGCAAATACAGCTTGTACTGCGCGGTGATCGTCAAGCGGGTAGACGCGCAAACACGCGCCAAGACATCGCTCAACGACTTGCTGCGCGACTGAAAGTAAGGTACGCATGGCAGCCACCCTCGCGCTCACCGAGCAACTCATCGCCCAGCCCTCGGTGACGCCGCAGGATGGCAACTGCCAGTCTGTGATCGCCCAGCGGCTGGCCCCCTTGGGCTTTGTCTGCGAAACCATAGAAAGCGGGCCGGACACTTTTCGGGTCACCAACCTGTGGGCCAAGCGCACGGGCGCGCCGGGCAGCAAAACCCTGGTGCTTGCCGGCCACACCGACGTGGTACCCACCGGACCGTTGGCGGAATGGGGCAGCCCGCCGTTTATGCCCAGCCACCGCGACGGCAAGCTCTATGGGCGCGGTGCCAGCGATATGAAAACCTCGCTGGCGGCATTCGTGGTGTCGATCGAAGAATTTTTAGCCACCCACCCCGACCCGGCCTTGAACATTGCGCTGCTACTCACCAGCGACGAGGAAGGCCCGGCGCATGACGGCACGGTGGTGGTGTGCAAAGCCCTGCAGGCGCGCGGCGAAGTGCTGGACTATGTGCTGGTGGGCGAGCCGACATCGGTCACGCGCACCGGCGACATGATCAAAAACGGGCGGCGCGGCACCATGAGCGGGCGGCTCACGGTCAAGGGCGTGCAGGGGCATATCGCCTACCCGCACCTGGCCAAGAACCCCATCCATTTGTTAGCGCCAGCGCTCACCGAATTGGTGGGCATGGTGTGGGATACCGGTAACGCGTACTTTCCGGCGACGAGCTGGCAGGTCAGCAATATCCACGGCGGCACCGGCGCGAGCAACGTGATTCCGGGGCAGGTGGTGGTGGACTTCAACTTCCGCTTTTGCACCGAGTCCACGCCGGAACAATTGCAACAGCGCCTGAGCGCGGTGCTGCACAAGCACCAGCTCGACTACGACTTGGCCTGGACGATTGGTGGCCTGCCCTTTTTGACTGAACCTGGGCCGCTGGTGGACGCGGTGCGCGCGGCCATCCACGATATGACCGGCGTAAGCACCGAGCTTTCAACCACGGGCGGCACCAGCGACGGGCGCTTTTTGGCGCAAATCTGTTCGCAGGTGGTGGAACTCGGGCCGCCCAATGCCAGCATCCACAAGATCGACGAGCACATCCGCTTGGAGGACATCGAGCCGCTCAAAGACATCTACCGCAGGGTCCTCGAAAAACTCGCCGGCCTGGCATGAGCCTGGCCGCGCTGGTGGCGCGCTGCGCTGCGCTGCTCGACGAGGCCCAGGTGGCTTTCGGCCATGGCACCACCAACGCCCATGACGAGGCCGCCTGGCTGGTCTTGTGGCGCCTGGGCCTGCCCCTCGATACCGACATCGATGCGAATGACGTGGCGCAGCCGGGCGCGCAGGCGATAGCCACCGTGATGGCGCTCATCGACGAACGCATCCGCACGCGCAAGCCTGCGGCCTACCTCACACAGCAGGCTTGGTTGCAGGGCTGGAGTTTTTATGTAGATGAGCGGGCGATTGTTCCGCGTTCGCTGATTGCCGAAGTGTTGGTCGATGGATCACTGGACTATTTTTTGGGGGATGCGCCTGCGCGTGTGATCGACATTTGCACCGGCAACGGCAGCCTGGCGATCATTGCCGCGCATGTCTATCCAGCAGCGCAGGTGCTGGGTTCTGACATCTCGAGCGACGCGCTGGCTGTGGCGCAGATCAATGTGGATCAACACGCTGTGCAAGGCCGCGTGCAATTGGTGGAATCCGATGGCCTGGCTGCGGCCGCATTGCTTGCGGGCGGCCCGTTTGACTTGATTCTGTGCAACCCGCCCTACGTGAATGCGCAGAGCATGTTGGCGCTGCCAGCCGAATTTTTGGCAGAACCCGCGCTGGCGCTGGACGGCAACCGCGGTGGCAGCAACGACGGCATGGACTTTGTGCGCGCGCTGTTACCGCAACTGGTCATACGGATGACCGACAATGCGGCCCTCGTGCTGGAAATTGGACATGAGCGGGCTCACTTTGAAGCCGCCTTTCCCACCCTGCCCTGCCTGTGGCTTTCAACGAGCGCAGGCGAAGACCAGGTGGTGCTCATCCAGCGTCCCGCGCTCGCCTCCTTATCCGGCCCTTTGCAGGGCCCCACACCGCTGACATGATTACTCTGAAAAATGTGACCTTGCGCCGCAGCGCCAAGGTCTTGCTCGATGGCGCGACCGTGACCATCAACCCCGGCGAAAAAGTCGGCCTGGTCGGGCGCAATGGCGCGGGCAAGTCTTCGCTGTTTGCCTTGCTCAACGGCGGCTTGCACGAAGACGCGGGCGAGTACTACATCCCCACACAGTGGCGCATGGGCCAGGTGTCGCAGGACATGCCCGAGACCGATCAAAGCGCGACCGACTTTGTGATTGAGGGCGACACGGTGCTGCTTGACGCGCGTGCCGAAGTCGCAGCCGCCTAGGCCTCAGACGACGGCTAC
>CANIRI010000177.1 GCA_947469815.1 Comamonadaceae bacterium
GGCGTCTTACAGCTTGACTTTTGGCGCGTCCTTGATCGCCGCTTTGGTCAATGTGGTGTTTGGCCTGCTGGTGGCCTGGGTGCTGGTGCGTTACGACTTCTTTGGTAAAAAAGTTGTCGACGCGTTGGTCGATCTGCCTTTTGCTTTGCCCACCGCCGTGGCCGGTATTTCGCTCACAGCCTTGCTGGCGGGCAACGGCTGGATCGGTCAGTATTTGGAGCCGCTGGGCATTCAGTTGGCCTTCAACCCCAACGGTGTGGTGATTGCGCTGATCTTCATTGGCCTGCCGTTTGTGGTGCGCACGGTGCAGCCGGTGCTCGAAGACACCGAGAAAGAACTGGAAGAAGCCGCATCCTGCCTCGGCGCCACACGCTGGCAGACCTTCGCCCGGGTGATTTTCCCGTCGATCGCTCCCGCGCTGCTCACCGGTTTTGCCATGGCCTTTGCCCGCGCCATCGGTGAATACGGTTCGGTGATTTTCATTGCCGGCAACATGCCCATGGTCTCAGAGATCACACCTTTGATCATCATTGGCAAGTTGGAGCAGTACGACTATGCCGGCGCCACGGCGGTGGCCTTGGTCATGTTGGTGATCTCGTTCATGTTGTTGCTGGTGATCAATGCCTTGCAAACTTGGCAGCGTCGCCGCACAGGAGCGTCGTCATGAGTCAGCAATCGAGCAATAAACACATCAGCACCACAGAGCCCGCCTGGGTGCGGATCAGCCTGATCACGCTGGCACTGACCTTCATGTTTTTGTTTTTGATCTTGCCGCTGGCCACTGTGTTTGCAGAAGCCTTGCGCAAAGGTTTTGGCGCCTACTTTGAAGCGCTGAAAGAACCCGATGCCTGGTCGGCGATTCGTTTGACCTTCATCACCGCCTTGATTGCCGTGCCGCTGAACCTGGTGTTTGGCGTTGCCGCCGCATGGGCGATTGCCAAATATGAATTCACGGGCAAGGCCTTTTTGACCACGCTGGTGGACCTGCCTTTCTCGGTCTCGCCCGTGGTGGCGGGTTTGATTTACGTGCTGATGTTTGGCGCGCAAGGCTGGTTCGGTCCCTGGTTGCAGGCGCAAGACATCAAGATTGTTTTTGCGGTGCCGGGCATTGTGCTGGCCACGGTGTTCGTGACCTTTCCGTTCATTGCCCGTGAATTGATTCCGCTGATGCAGGCGCAAGGCAGCGACGAAGAGCAGGCCGCGATTGTGCTGGGCGCCACCGGTTGGCAAACCTTTTGGCATGTCACCTTGCCCAACATCCAATGGGGTTTGATCTACGGCGTGATCTTGTGCAATGCGCGTGCCATGGGCGAGTTTGGTGCGGTGTCGGTGGTGTCGGGCCATATTCGCGGCCAGACCAACACCATGCCTTTGCATGTGGAAATTTTGTACAACGAATACCAATCGGCCGCAGCCTTTGCCGTGGCCTCGCTGTTGGCTTTGCTGGCCGTGGTGACCTTGGTGATCAAGTCGGTGGTGGAGTGGCGCCATGCGCAAGCCATGAAAGCCGTGTCCGTTTTGCCACCAGAACGCCTCACTCCAGAAACGGCAACGGCATGAACATCTTTCAACCGCTTACGCAGCAGGTCAGACCATGAGCATCGAAATTCGCAACGTGCATAAACAGTTTGGCACTTTCACCGCCTTGAACGATGTCAGCCTGGACATTGAGTCCGGCGAGCTGGTGGCACTGCTGGGGCCCTCGGGCTGCGGCAAGACCACCTTGCTGCGCATCATTGCGGGCCTGGAAACCGCCGACCAAGGCACGATTGGTTTCAGCGGCGAAGACACCACCCATGTGCATGTGCGCGAGCGCCAGGTGGGTTTTGTGTTCCAGCATTACGCGCTGTTTCGCCACATGACGGTGTTTGAAAACGTGGCCTTTGGCCTGCGCGTCAAACCCCGCGCGCAACGTCCCAATGAAGCGGAAATTCAGCGCAAGGTGCATGAGTTGCTGAACTTGGTGCAGCTCGACTGGCTGTCGGACCGTTACCCCTCACAACTGTCGGGCGGACAACGCCAGCGCATTGCCTTGGCCCGCGCCTTGGCAGTGGAGCCCAAAGTGCTGCTGCTGGACGAGCCCTTTGGCGCACTCGACGCCAAGGTGCGCAAAGAGCTGCGCCGCTGGTTGCGCCGCCTGCATGACGAGTTGCACGTGACCAGTATTTTTGTGACCCACGACCAGGAAGAAGCCCTCGAAGTGGCCGATCGCGTGGTGCTGATGAACAAGGGCCAGATCGAGCAAATCGGCTCGCCGCAAGAAGTGTGGGACCATCCGGCCAGTCCGTTCGTGTATGGCTTTTTGGGCGATGTGAATTTGTTCCACGGCCGCGCCCACGAAGGCGAAATGCTGATTGGCTCAGAACAACACGCCGTGCGTCTGGATACGCCTGAGCATGGCCAAGTGCAAGACGCCAAAGCCTTTGCCTATGTGCGCCCGCATGATCTGGATGTGACCCGCTTTCAAACCGGCGAGGCGCAAATGGGCATTGTGGCCAAACTGACCCGCGCTATCGTGGTCGGGCCGGTGGCGCGACTGGAGCTGGAGGCTTTGGAGCCCCACTTTGGCCAAAACGCCATCATTGAGGCGCAGCTTTCTGCATCGCAGTTCCGCCAGCAAGCATTCACTGAAGGCGAAGTGTTGGTTTTGACCCCGCGCAAAGCGCGGGTGTTTGTCGACGGCTGAACGCCAGTTCGGCATCACATTAAGATATTCACATATTGAAGGATTTGTTCATGAAACGCTTGGTTTTTCTGATGTTCGGCCTGCTGGCTTGCACCTTCTCTTGGTCGCAGATCAAAGTGGTTTACCACCTGGTCGATGGCATTCCACAGGCTTCACGGGCGATTGGCAACATCCGCAACCATTTGGCCGCAGACCCCACAACCAAAATCGTGGTGGTTGCCCATGGCGCGGGCATCGACTTTTTACTCGATGGTGCCAATAATGCCAATGACCAATCCTTTTCCAGCAGTGTGAGTGATCTGGTGGCCAAAGGCGTGGACTTTAGGGTGTGTAACAACACCTTGACCGCGCGAAACATTTCCCCCGATAAAGTTTTGATGGAGGCCAAGGTTGTGCCTGCAGGTGTGGCCGAGGTGGCTCGCTTGCAAGCCCGAGAAGGCTATGTGTATTTGCGTCCATGATGACGCGCTGGATAAGACCCCAATTAGGAGAAACCATGAAAAAAATCATCCCCTGGCTGCTGTGCTTCGGCACAGCCACCATGTTTAACGCTCAAGCCGAAACTCCATCGCAAGTGCGCAGCTTGGCCGCCTCTTGCGCTGCTTGTCATGGCACCAACGGCAACGCACAGGGCAGCATGGTGACTTTGGCTGGCACGCCTCAACAGGTGATTGCGCAAAAAATGCAAGACTACAAAGCGGGCCGCGTGCCTACCGCCACAATCATGCACCAGCTGGCCAAAGGCTACACCGATGACGAGATCAACGCCATCGCAGCTTACTTTGCCGCGCAAAAGAAATAAGGAGTCCGAACATGAAACGTCGTCAATTACTCCAATCGGGCTCGGCCCTGGGCGTCATGGGTTTGATGGCTGGTTGCGCCAGTGCCTCGGACAAAGGACCCAAGGTTGTGGTCATTGGTGCGGGGTACGCGGGTGCCACTGCGGCCAAATACATTCGCATGTGGTCGGACTATGGCATTCAGGTGACCCTGGTCGAGCCCAATCCTGCTTTCGTGTCTTGCCCTTTGTCCAACCTGGTTTTGGGCGGCAGCAAGCGCATGGCCGACATCACCTCGCCGTACGACAACCTGGTGCGTCGCCACGGTGTCAAATGGGTGCAGGACCGTGCCACAAGCATCGATGTGGACAAACGCCTGGTGCAGTTGGCCGGTGGCAGTGCCTTGCCTTATGACCGTTTGATCGTGTCGCCCGGGGTGGACTTCATGTGGGACAGCTTGCCCGGTATGAAGCAAGCCGTTGCGCAAGACAAAGTTTTGCATGCGTGGAAGGGGGGGCCGCAAACGCTGGCGCTTCGCCAGCAACTTGAGGCCATGCCCGACGGCGGCGTATTCGCCATGTCGATTCCCCTGGCACCTTACCGCTGCCCGCCCGGACCATATGAGCGTGCATGCCAAGTAGCGACGTATTTCAGCCAATACAAGCCCAAGAGCAAGGTCCTGATTTTGGATGCCAACGACGACGTCACTTCCAAAGGGGCTTTGTTTAAAAAGGCCTGGGCAGAGCGGTATGCCGGCATGATCGAGTACCGTCCCAAACACCAGCTGGTGGATGTGGATGCGGCCAGTGGCACTTTGAAGTTTGAATTCAACGACGACCTGAAAGCCAATGTGCTCAACGTCATTCCACCCATGCGGGCGGGCGACATCGCGTTCAAGACCGGTCTGGCCACCGCCAATCAGCGCTGGTGCGAGGTCGACTTTTTGACCTTCGAGTCCAAGGCGGCCAAGAATGTGCACGTGTTGGGTGATGCCATTCAGATTGCCCCCGCCATGCCCAAGTCAGGCCACATGGCCAACCAGCATGGCAAGACATGTGCTGCGGCCGTGGTGGCCTTGTTGACCGGTCAAGCCGTGAATCAAACACCGGTGTACAACAACACTTGCTACAGCTTTGTCAGCGCCAAGGATGTTGTGCATGTGGCCAGTGTGCACCGCTACGATGCCGACAAAAAGACCATGCTCACGGTGCCCGGCGCCGGTGGCTTGTCCGCTGCGGCCAATGAACTCGAAGGCGTTTACGCGTTGGCTTGGGCGCAAAACATCTGGGCAGATACTTTGGCTTGAAGTGGGCTACACCGGCCAGCCCATGCGCTGGTGTACGCGCCACGCCATGCCAGCGCCCAGCCAGATGGCGAGCAGGGTCAGCCACGCCGTCAATGCAAAGACCGACCCGCCCGCCATGCCCGCGCCCACGGTGCAGCCGCCGGCCATGACGGCGCCCAGGCCCATCAGCACAGCGCCCGTCAGGTAGTGGACGAGTTTGTTTTCGGCTTGAAAACTTTCCCATTTGAATTCGCGCCCCAGCAATGCTCCCGCCAACGAGCCCAGCAGTGTGGCTGGCAACAAGCCAGCGTCAAAACCAAAGCGTGGTGCCGTGCCTGTCGACAAAATGCGCATCAAAAATTCTGCCGTTGCGCTGCTGAAACTGATGCTTTGAATTTGCACCGCTTCAAAAGACTGCCCCGCTATGGCCTGTGTCAGTCCCCAGCCTGCAGCCACAGTCAGGCCTACCGCAATCGATCCCAGCCCCAAGGCTAGACGCTGAGGGTGGGTCTTGAGAAAGAAATACAAGCCGCTGGTGAACGCCAACGCGGCCAGTAGGATGCCGCCCATATGGCCGATGCCGGTAATTTGCAGCAAGTCGCGCCCGGGGCCACCATCGATCTGCCACCATGACACCATGGCTTGACGAACGGGCGCCAGCCATCCGGCAATGCTGGCCTGCACGGTGACCGCAAAGACCAAGGCTGCGATCGCGGCCCGCAAGTTCCCGTTGGCAGACAAAA
>CANIRI010000178.1 GCA_947469815.1 Comamonadaceae bacterium
CCGGTGCGCAAATGCTCGGTGGCGTCGCCACAACCGACGACAGCCGGAATACCCAATTCACGGGCAATGATGGCCGCGTGGCAGGTGCGGCCACCCCGGTTGGTCACGATGGCGGCGGCACGCTTCATGACCGGCTCCCAGTTGGGATCTGTCATGTCGGTGACCAGCACATCGCCCGCTTGCACCTGGTCCATATCTTCCAAGCTGTGGACGACGCGTACCGACCCGGTGCCGATTTTTTGTCCAATAGCCCGGCCCTGTGCCTTGATCGCGCCACGTCCCTTGAGCGCATAGCGCAATTCCGGCGCATTCCCGGCTTGGCTTTTGACGGTCTCCGGGCGGGCTTGCAGAATGTAGAGACCGCCGTCCACCCCGTCTTTGCCCCACTCAATGTCCATGGGGCGGCCGTAATGGGCTTCAATCACCAGGGCGTAGCGGGCCAGTTGCAACACGTCCGCATCGCTCAAAGAGTAGCGGTTGCGCATTTCCGCCGGTACGTCGCTGGTCGTGACCAATTTACCGCTGGCGGCCTTTTCCGAGGCGTCAGCAAACTCCATCTGAAGCAGTTTCGAGCCCAGATTGCGGCGGATGATGGCCGGGAACCCGGCACGCAAAGTGGGTTTGTGCACATAAAACTCGTCCGGATTCACCGCACCTTGCACCACCATTTCGCCCAAACCGTAGCTTGAGGTGATGAAGACCACGTCATCAAAGCCCGACTCTGTGTCCAAGGTGAACATCACGCCTGCGGCACCCTTGTCGGAGCGCACCATGCGCTGGACTCCGGCACTTAGCGCCACCACATCGTGGGCAAAGCCTTTGTGCACCCGGTAGCTGATGGCGCGGTCGTTGTACAGCGAAGCGAACACCTCGCGCATCTTGTGCAGCACGGCCTCGATGCCAGACACATTCAAAAAGGTTTCCTGCTGACCGGCAAATGAGGCGTCCGGCAAATCTTCGGCGGTTGCCGACGAACGCACCGCAAATGAAGCCTGCGTGTCACCGCCCGACAAAGTGGCAAAAGCGGCGCGTACCGCCTGCTCGAATGCCGGCGGCAGCGGTTGCACTCCCACCAGCGCGCGGATACGCGCGCCGATCTGCGCCAGGGCGCGCACGTCTTCGCCATCCCATTGCGCCAATTCCGCGCTGATTTTCTGGTCCAAACCGCCGTAACGCAAAAATTCCCGGTAAGCGTGCGCGGTGGTGGCAAAGCCCCCCGGCACCTTGACGCCCTGCGGCAATTGCGAAATCATTTCCCCCAGACTGGCATTTTTTCCCCCTACGGCCTCCACATCCGACATCCGCAGGTGCTCAAAAGGCACGACCCAATCGGTCTCCTTAAACAGGTTTGACATCACAACTCCTAAGTTAAAAACCGGTTTTGCAAGGCCAGCGTCGCCCGCTCCCGTGCAGGCACATGCGCGCCTGGAACCGCCCTTTCGTTGTTTTATGGGGCGGCGGAGATAAGCCTGGTTACAAAGTGGTAACAATTGTAGGCCGCGCGGTCCCGCGCACCCTGAGAGCCTTTGCATGCCACAACGCAGTGTTTTTTTCGTGTCCGACGGCACTGGCATCACCGCGGAAACCTTCGGCAACGCCATCCTGGCGCAATTTGAAACCAAAACCCGCCACATACGGCTGCCCTTCATCGACACCGTGGACAAGGCCTACCAAACGGTCCGGCAAATCAACCACGCCGGGGAGCTCGACGGGACCCGCCCTATCGTCTTCACCACGCTGGTGGACATGCAAGTGCTATCGGTGCTGCGGGAGGGCTGCAAATGCATGTTTCTGGACATGTTCGCAACCTTTGTCGAACCGCTGGAGGCCGAACTGGACGTCAAGTCCAACCACCGCGTCGGGCGCTTCAGCGATGTGTCCAAAAGCCAGGCCTACCACGACCGGATCGAGGCCATCAACTTCTCGCTCGCGCACGACGATGGCCAAAGCAACCGCGATTTACAGCAGGCCGATGTCATTTTGGTGGGTGTGAGCCGCAGCGGTAAAACACCGACCTCGCTCTACTTGGCCATGCAATACGGCCTGAAGGCCGCCAACTACCCGCTGATTCCAGAGGACTTTGAGCGCCAACAACTGCCCCCTGCCTTGCTGCCCCACCGCAGCAAAATGTTCGGCCTGTCAATTCTCCCCGAGCGCCTGAGCGAAATCCGCCACGAACGACGCCCCGGTTCACGCTACGCCGATTTGGCCAACTGCCGCATGGAGGTCAGCGAGGCCGAAGCCATGATGCGCCGCAGCGGCATCCGCTGGCTGTCCACCACGACCAAATCGATTGAAGAAATCGCGACCACCATCCTGCAGGAACTGCACCCGCAACGGCTGGCTTACTGATACCGATCAGAGCCCGATAGCCGCAATCCCGGCGCGGGCAATTTGCGCGTCCTCAGGCGACTTCACGCCGCTGACGCCGACCGCGCCCAGGCACTGTCCGTCTTTCATGATCGGGACGCCGCCCTCCAGCATCCCCTCCATGGTGGGAGCGCTCAGAAAGGAGACGCGGCCATCTTTATTGATCACGTCCTCATAAATCCGCGACTCGCGGCAACCCAGCGCCGAGGTGCGGGCCTTGGCGGGGGCAATCAGCGTGGAGACGGGCGGTGCGCCGTCCATCCGCTGAAACCACAGCTGATGGCCGCCATCGTCCACAATAGAAATACAGACGGCCCATTTGTTTTTCAGGGCCTCGGCTTCCGCCGCGGCGGCAATGGCTTTCAAATCAGAGGCTTCGAGCGCAAATTTGGTTTTCATGGTGCGGACTTTACGAGTGGTCAAAAGTTCAAGCATACCGCGTCAAAATAGGGACTGGAGGCCGAAGCGCCGGCGTTCGGCACGCTGCTGAAAAGGGACTTTGAGGGTCTCTCACTTGCAATTCTTCCAAATGGCGCAAAATATGCGCCGTGACCACCAACTACAGTCACACTATCTTTTTAGGAGTTTCACTGTGAACCAACCGTACGACACCCTGGAACAAAATTTTGGCTACGCCCTGTCAGGTGCCCAGCGCAACCGTGTGTTGCGCAACACCTACTGGCTGCTGGCCATTAGCATGGTGCCCACCATTCTGGGCGCTTGGATTGGCGTGGAGACCGGGGTCGCCGCGATTTTCAATGGCATCATGGGCTTTGTGTTGATGCTGGCCGGCATGTTCGGCTTCATCTACGCCATCGAGCGCACCAAAAATTCGGCCGCCGGCGTGCCCGTTCTGCTGGGGTTCACCTTCTTTATGGGCCTGATCCTGTCGCGCCTGATCGGCCACGTGCTCGGTTTCCGCAACGGCGCAGAGCTCGTGATGACCGCCTTCGGCGGCACCGCCGGGGTGTTTTTTGTCATGGCCAGCCTGGCCACTGTGATCAAGCGTGACCTCTCGGGCATGGGCAAATGGCTCTTCGTCGGCGTTATTATTTTGCTGGTAGCCAGCGTGATCAACGTCTTCCTCGGTTCCAGTGCCCTGATGCTGGCGATGTCGGTGATCTCCATGGCCATCTTCAGCGCCTACATGCTGTATGACCTCAAGCAGATCATCGACGGCGGAGAAACCAACTACATCAGCGCCACCCTGGCCCTGTACCTGGACATCATCAACGTGTTCCAGACGCTGCTCAGCCTGCTGGGCATATTCGGCGGCGACCGCGACTAAGCCGGTCCGGCGTCAATAAGAAAAGGCCCTTCGGGGCCTTTTTCACGTCTGCCTGCCGGGTGACCTGCCTGTCAGTCTCGTTCAAACACCGCCATGCTTTCCACGTGGGCCGTGTGCGGAAACATATTGACCACCCCGGCGGACACGCAGCGGTATCCTGCCTCATGGACCAGCACTCCCGCGTCACGGGCCAGGGTTGCCGGGTTGCAGCTCACATAAACCAAGCGCTTCGGCGGTATCCAGTCACCACGCAATTCAGGCGACTGCACCAATGCAGCCAAGGCTTGCACCAGTGCATAAGCGCCCTCGCGCGGCGGGTCCAGCAGCCACTTCTGAGCTGCGCCATCGGCAACCAGCGCCTGGGGTGTCATCTCAAACAAATTGCGCACCACAAAATGCGTGGGTGCAAGCGCGGTCGTTCGGTTCGGACGCGCGGCGTTGTCGCGGTAGTTGTCCTGGGCGCGCTGCACCAGCGAGGCCGCACCCTCCACGCCCACGACCTCACCGGCCATAGTCGCCAAAGGCAGGGTGAAATTGCCCAGCCCGCAAAACCAGTCGATGACCCGTTCTTGGCGCGTCGGCGCGAGCAGCGCCAAAGCGCGGGCCACCAGCGTGCGGTTGATATGGGGGTTGACCTGCGTGAAGTCGGTCGGGCGAAACGGCATCACCACGTCATATTGCGCCAGGTCGTAGGCCAGTGGCGCGGTCTCGTGGCCGCTGCGCTCGGGCAATAGGATGATGGCGTCCGGCCCCTTGGCTTGTAGCCACCACTGAACCCCGGCGTGCGCCACCGCGAAGTCCTGCAGGCGGGCTACATCGTCTGCGCTCAGTGGCTGCAAGTGCCGCAAAACCAGGGCGGTCGTGGCGGCCTTCGCCTGCGATGGCTCGCCCACCGCCAGTTCAATTTGCGGAATGAGTTCGGCGGCATCCATGGATCCAATCAGCGCGCGCAATGGCAGCAGCATGGCGCTGACGTGCGGTGGTAGCACCGGGCACTGCGCCATGTCGGCCACAAAGTGGCTTTTACGCTCGTGAAAACCAATCAACACCACACCCTTTTTGCGCACGAAGCGCACCGACAAACGGGCCCGGTAGCGGTAGCCCCACGCAGGCCCTTCAATGGGGCGCAGGATCATCCCTGCGGCCACTTTGCCGATGTGCGTGAGGTTGTCTTCCACCACCCGCTGTTTCACCGCGACCTGCGCTGCCGGATGCAGATGCTGCATCTTGCAACCACCGCATGACCCGGTGTGCAAACCGAAGTGCGGACACAAAGGGCGCACACGTTGGGACGATTCCTGGTGGATCTCGGTCACCACACCCTTGTCAAAACTGCTTTTGCTGCGGTGGATCTGGGCGCTCACCACCTCGTAGGGCAATGCCCCGTCGATGAAGACCACCTTGCCGTCATCCCGGTGCGCCACACCCTGCGCCTCCAGATCCAGCGCATGCACACGCAGTTGGCCTTCTGGCAATGGCGCCGCGTTGGCGGTGGTGGGTGGATGGCTCATGGCTTGGACGGGCCAGTTGGAACTGGCAAGGCGATCACTCAGCGGCTGCGGAGGTACTTCATGGGGTCCACCGGGCGGCCCCGTTCGCGGATTTCAAAATGCAGCTTCACGCGGTCGCTGTCGGAGCTGCCCATCTCCGCGATTTTTTGGCCCTTTTTGACGCTTTGGTCTTCCTTCACCAAAATGCTCTGGTTGTGGGCGTAGGCCGTCAAAAAGGTGCTGTTGTGTTTGATGATGATCAACTTGCCGTAGCCGCGCAAACCTTCGCCCGCATACACCACCTTGCCCTCGGCCGCTGCCAAAACCGGGTCTCCCG
>CANIRI010000179.1 GCA_947469815.1 Comamonadaceae bacterium
GCAAGACCTCTCCACCGACTTTGACCTGAACCTGTTTTATTCCACGCGCGGGCATTTCACCCTGGCGCATACCGATGCCTCGATGCGCACCATGCGCTGGCGCGCCGAAGTCAACAAGCACTACGGCATCGATTCCGAACTGGTCTACCCCGACTTCATCCAAAAAGCCGTGCCCTCCATGGACATGAGCTGCGCCGGACACGCCCCCATCCTGGGCGCGCTGTACCACGCGCCAGGTGCCATCGCGCGGCATGACGCAGTGGCCTGGGGCTATGGACGCGGCGCCGATATGCGCGGCGTCGAGATCCACCAGCAAACCCGTGTGCTCGACATCCTTACCCAAAGCGGGCGGGTCACCGGCGTGAAGACTTCGCGCGGCGATATCGCCTGCGGCAAGGTCTTGTGCGCCGTGGCCGGTTCCACGCCGCGCATCCTGAAAATGCTGGACTTGCGCAGCCCGATTTACATCCACCCGCTGCAAGCCATGGTCAGCGAACCCATGAAGCAATGGCTCGATCCAATTTTGGTGTCGGGCAGCTTGCACGTCTACATCAGCCAGACCGCGCGCGGCGAACTGGTCATGGGCGCGTCACTCGACCCCTATGAGCTGCATTCCACCCGCTCCACGCTGGACTTCACCGAGAGCCTGAGCGCCCACATGGTGGAAATGCTGCCCCAGTTGTCGCAGGCCAAAGTCGTGCGGCAATGGGCCGGCATGGCCGACATGACGCCCGACTTCGCGCCCATCATGGGCAAGACCCCGGTGGAAGGCTTTTATCTGGACGCCGGTTGGGGCACCTGGGGCTTCAAGGCCACGCCGGTGTGCGGCAAAACAATGTCCTACACCGTCGCCAATGACCGCGCCCATCCACTCATTGAAGGCTTTGCTTTTGACCGTTTCGAGCGCTATTCGCTAACGGGCGAAAAAGGCGCGGCTTCGGTTGGACATTGACGCACCATGAAAATCATGACCTGCCCCATCAACGGCCCGCGCCTGATCTCGGAGTTCGCCTACTGGGGCGAATGCAAAACCATGCCGGACCCCGGCGAAAGCAGCGACGCGCAATGGGCCGACTACGTCTTCAACAAAAGCGGCGCACCCGGACTTAAGCACGAATGGTGGTGCCACACGCCGAGCAACACCTGGTTCATTGCGGTGCGCGATACCCAAAGCGATGTGATTGAAAAGACCTTTCTCTATGGCCAGCAGTAATTCCATGCGCCTGCCCCCGCAGCCCGGCGAGTGGCTGGACCGCAGCGCGCCCCTGCGCTTTCGTTTTGAGGGGCGCGATTGCAGCGGCTATGCCGGTGACAGCATCAGCGCCGCCTTGTGGGCCGCCGGGCAGTACACGCTGGGCCGCTCCTTCAAGTACCACCGCCCGCGCGGTGTGCTGACGCTGGCCAACCACGACATCAACGTGATGCTGCAGTCGCCCCAGGCCATGAATATCCGTGGCGATGTGCAGGCACTGTGCGAGGGCATGGACCTGGTCGCGGTGAATACCGCCGGTGGCGTGGAAAACGACCGCAACCGTTTCATGGGTCTGCTGGCGCGTTTTCTGCCGGTGGGTTTTTATTACAAGGCGTTCCACACCAAGGCACTGTTCCCGCTGTGGGAACGCGTGATCCGCGATTTCTCCGGCCTGGGCAAGCTCGATCTGGCCAAGCCCGCCTTGCACACACCCAAACGCTACGATTTTTGCGACGTGTTGGTGATCGGCGCGGGTGTCTCGGGTTTGCAGGCGGCTTTGCACGCGGCACGGGCCGGTGCGCAGGTGGTGGTGGTGGATGAAAACGCACGCAGCGGCGGCAGCGCCAGTTACCAGCTCGGGGGCAGCGCGACGGCGCTGGAGGCCTTGCGCGAACTGCAAACGGCAGTAGCCGCAGAACCGCTGATCCGCGTGCTGACCGACACAACAGCCGTCGGTTACTACGCCGACCACTGGGTGGCGCTGATCGACGCGCAGCGCATGACCAAACTGCGCGCCAAGGCCGTGGTGGTGGCCAGCGGCGTCTTCGAGTTGCCTGCGGTATTCCGGCATAACGACATCCCCGGCATCATGACCGGTGGTGCGGCGCAGCGCCTGATCAACCGCTATGCGGTGCGCCCCATGCAAACCGCAGTGGCGCTGGTGGCCAACAGCGAAGGATTCACAGCGGTGCTCGACGCCCTGCGCGCGGGCGTGAAAGTCGCCGCCGTGGCCGATATGCGCAGCCAAGCGCCGACCTGTGCCGCGCGTGACGCGGTACGCGCAGCCGGAGTACGGGTGCTGGATGGCTGGGCCATTTACGAAGCCCATGCGGGCGACAGCGGACGCCGGGTCACCGGCGTGACCCTGGCGCGCTTGCTGGCCGATGGCCAAGCCGATACCAGCACCAGCGAACACGTGGCCTGCGATGGCGTGATCATGAGCGTGGGCTACGCCCCTGCCGCCAATTTGCTGTACCAGGCCGGCACGTCCATGGGCTGGTCCGATACCGTGCAGCAGTTTGTGCCAGCCACGCTGCCAGCGGGCATCTTTGCCTGCGGTCGCGTCAACGGCGTGTATGACAGCGCGGCCAAGGTACTGGACGGACAGCGCGCCGGCCTGCTGGCCGCCGCCCATTGCGGCTTCGCAAGCCCACAGGCTGTGCCGCTGGTGCCCGAAGCGGCACGCTGCCCCAGCCACCCCTGGCCTATCGTGGCCCATCCGCAGGGCAAGAACTTTGTCGACTTCGACGAAGACCTGCAACTCAAAGATTTTTACAACGCGGCGCAAGAGGGCTACGACAACATCGAGTTGATGAAGCGCTACACCACCAACGGCATGGGCCCCAGCCAGGGCAAGCATTCCAATATGACCGCGCTGCGGGTGCTAGCGCGCATCCTCGGCAAAACCCCGATCGAAGTGGGCACCACCACCGCGCGCCCCTTCTACCACCCGGTGCCGATTTCGCACCTCGCAGGACGCGGCTTCACGCCCGAGCGCCACACCCCCATGCGCGCTCTGCATGCGCAGGCCGGCGCGGTCTGGATGGCAGCCGGTATGTGGCAGCGCCCCGAGTACTACGCAGTGGCTGGCCGCTCGCGCATGCAGTGCATACGCGAAGAGGCGATGAACGTGCGCAAGGGCGTGGGCATCATCGACGTGGGCACGCTGGGCAAGCTCGAAGTCATCGGCCCGCAAGCCGCCGAATTTTTAGAGCGCATCTACATCTCGCGCTACGCCAATCTGGCGGTCGGCATGACCCGCTACGCGGTGATGTGCGACGAGTCCGGCGTGGTCATTGACGACGGCGTGGTGGCGCGCCTGGGCGAGCAGCATTTTTATTTCACCACCACCACCTCCGGCGCGGCCACGGTGTACCGCGAACTCTCGCGCCTGAACACGATGTGGCGCATGGACTGCGGCATCGTCAACCACACCGGCGCATTTGCGGGCGTGAATGTGGCCGGGCCGCAGGCGCGCCAAGTGCTGGCCGCGCTGACCAGCGCCGATTTGGACGGCGGCGCCTTTCCCTACCTGGGCGTGCGCGAGATCGATGTGGCGGGCATCCCGGCACGCGCCATGCGCGTGGGCTTTGTGGGCGAGTGGGGCTACGAGGTCCATGTGCCCGCCGAGCACGGCGCTGCGCTGTGGCAGGCCCTGATGCAAGCCGGGGCAGCCTTAGCTATCCGCCCCTTCGGCGTGGAGGCACAGCGCCTCTTGCGCTTAGAGAAAGGCCACATCATCATCGGCCAGGACACCGACGGACTGACCGTTCCGCGCGAAGCCGCGCTGGGCTGGGCCACCAAATTAGACAAAGCATTTTTCATCGGCCAGCGCAGCTTGCAGGCCATCGCCAAACGGCCGCAAAAGCAAACCTTGGTCGGCTTCACGCTGGAGATTCCCGGCATGGACGCCAGCCAGGACAGCCACCCCGATATGCCGTCTGAGAGCCATCTGGTCATCGTGGACGGCGAGATCAGCGGGCGCATCACCAGCGTGGCCTTCAGCCCGGCGCTGGGCCATGTCATTGGCATGGCTTTTGTCACGCCGGCACTGAGCGCGGTTGGCACGCGCCTGCCGTTTCGCCTGACCAGCGGCAAGATGGTGAACGCGCAAGTGGTCGCCCTGCCTTTTTATGACGCCGCGGGTGCCCGCCAGAAGGAGGCCAGCGCATGAACACCCCCGTGAACACGCTGACGCACGCGCCCCGCAGCGCTTCGCCCTTCGAGCTGGCGCAACATTGGAGCGCCGAAGGCACAGGCCCTGGCGCCGCCGACTTGACCATGAGCGACCGCTCGCTGGAGACGGCCCGCTGGGGATGCAAAGGTCCGGCAGCGCCGCAGTGGTTAGCCGAACACGGCTTGCCCGTGCCGCCCGACTACAACCGCTACCGGCCACTGACCACGGGCGGCCTGGTCGCACGTCTGGGCGTTACCGAATTTCTCATCGAAGCCGACGCGCCCACGCTGGCCATGCTGCGCAGCGCGGCCATGCCCGCCGGAAAAGTCCACGGTCTGTATCCGGTGCTGCGCCAGGACGCGGCCCTGCAGCTGGAAGGCCCCGCCCTGCACACGCTGCTGCGCCAGGTCTGCTCGGTGGATTTGCAAGCCCGCGAGAACCCGCCGGATGCGGTGTTTTTGACCACCATGGTCGGCGTTGGCGTGACCCTGCTGTGGCGCGGCGACGCCTTGCTGCTGTGGGCCGACGGCACCATGGGAAGCTATTTATGGGACACGCTGGCCGAGGTTGCACGCGATTGCGGCAGCTTGCGCCTGTGTCCTGCGCCCTGAAATTCTGTCTGAAGCACCCCGACCCTTTGCCCCCAAACCATAAGGAGACACCCGATGACCCGAGACGAGGCTAAGAAATTTTTCAAAGATAACAACGTGCGCTATGTGCTGGCGCAGTTTGTCGACATCCATGGCGCGGCCAAAGCCAAAGCAGTGCCGGTCTCGCACTTTGATGAGGTGCTGGACACCGGCGCGGGTTTTGCCGGCTTTGCGGTCTGGGGCCTGGGCATCCAGCCGCATGGCCCCGACTTCATGGCGCGGGGCGACCTCGGCGCGGTGAGCCTGGTTCCCTGGCAGCCGGGTTTTGCCCGCATCGTCTGCGACGGCCATGTGCACGGCAAGCCCTGGGAATTCGACAGCCGCGTGGTGCTGAAAAAACAGGTGGCCTTGCTCAAAGAAAAAGGCCTGACTTTCTTCACCGGCCTGGAACCTGAGTTCTCGGTGCTGCGCCGCGACGCACAAGGCAATATCGTGCCCTGCGACGCCAGCGACACCCTCCAAAAACCCTGCTACGACTACAAGGCCTTGTCGCGCACCCGCGAGTACATGGACCGGCTGGTCACAGCGGCTATTGGCTCTGGCCTGGATGTCTATCAAATCGACCATGAAGACGGCAACGGCCAGTTCGAGATCAACTACACCTATGGCGACTGCCTGACCTCGGCCGACCAGTTCA
>CANIRI010000180.1 GCA_947469815.1 Comamonadaceae bacterium
CAATGCCGCCGGAGTCATACATGGTTTCCAGCATGTCGGCTGCCAGTTGGCGCAGGCGGTCATCAAAGGTGCTGACCGGGCGCGCCACCGTGTGCAAGCGGGGGTCGGGGTATTGGAGGATGGTGAGTAAGGGCATGGCAGGTGCAATCTCGGGGGCCATATTTTCACCGGTTTGATCCTTGGTCGAACGCAATCCGTACAATAGTTGCAAAAAGACGGCCGAAGTGCCGGACCAAGAAACCATGCCGCGCGCTGTGCGCGGCTTTTTGCAAGGGGCCCTGTCACATGTTGCGCATACTTTTTCCGCACCCCGGTTCACGCTCTATGGCTATGCGATGCGCGCTGGCCGCTTCGAGCCTGTGTCTGCCCCTGTTGGCCACAGCCCAGGTCGCCCAAGAAGCTGTATCGGATATTCCCACCGTCAAAATCAGTCCGGTCGCCCGCATCACGCCGCTGGACGAGGTGCCGCTGAGCGACAAGACGTTGAAACTGCTCCAGGCCATGGTGCGTCAACCCGTGGTTCTGAGCGATGCGCAAGTAAACGAGTCAGCGCGAATCATCGCGGGCTCAGACAAACGGGTGATGTTCGGAGCCGGGGACCGGGTCTATGCGGTCGGTGCCGACTACCCGGGGCAAGCGCTTCCGGTGCGGGGTCAGCGCTTGCGTATTTTCCGGGAACTGCGACCCCTCAAAGACCCGCAAACGGCCGAGGTCCTGGGCTATGAGGCCCACATCGTGGGCAGCGCGTCATGGGTTCAAAGCAACGGTCTGGCGGGCGATAAAGAGAATCCGCAGGCCAGCACGATGCGGGTCGCGGCGACACTGGACATTGTGGCCAGCGAACAGGAAATCATGGTTGGCGACCGCGTACTGATGACCCAGATCGCCCCGCCCGAGCCGATCCGTCCACGCCCGCCCAGCCAGGCGATCCAAGCACGCGTAATGGGCTTGTACGGAACCGGCCAGCTGGAAGCCAGCCAAAACCAAATCATCTCGATCAACCAAGGGCGCAGCCATGGCGTGGAGGTCGGGCATGTGCTGAACATCCTATCGCGCCCGGCCACCGCCCGGGATAAAACCGATCCGCTGAAGGAGTCCTGGCAATTGCCGCAGGAACGCACCGGGACAGCCTTGGTTTTTCTGACCTATGAGCGCATGGCGTACGCGCTTCTGACCGAGGTCCAAGAAGGTGTGCGGGTCGGCGATGCGCTGGCGGGCCCTTGATGCAAGACGCCAAGGACCTTGCGGCTTGGCTGCGGCTTTCGCTGACACCGGGCATCGGCAACCAGCGCGCGCGGCAGTTGCTACGGGCTTTTGGACTCCCCCAGCAGATCTTTGAGAGCAGCCAGACCGCGCTGGGTGCCGTGGTCGGTGCGGCGCAGGCAAACGCGCTGAGCCAGCCACCGTCCGCACTCGATGACCTGTTGCGCAGCACGCTGGATTGGCTGGCTGCGGACCCGCAGCAGCGGCGTGTGCTGACGCTGGGCGATCCGGCTTACCCGCGTTGCCTGCTGGAATTGGAAGACCCGCCCTTGATTCTGTACGGCATGGGGCTGGCGGCCAGCTGGGACGTGCTGGCCGATGGAAGCACCGGACTGGACCGGGCGCAGGCCGCAGGCATTGCGATTGTGGGCAGTCGCAACCCGACACCGCAGGGCGCCACCAACGCGCATGATTTCGCCCAGGCCTTGGCGCAAGCAGGCCTTGTCGTGGTCTCGGGCATGGCACTGGGGGTTGACGCCGCGGCCCACGCCGGAGCGCTGCAGGCCACACGGGCGGACACAGGAGCCATCGCCACCATCGCCGTCGTGGGCACGGGCTTGGACCGGGTCTATCCCAAACAACACCGGGCCTTGGCGCACCAGATCGCCCAAGGCGGTGTGATCCTGAGCGAGTACCACCTGGGAACCCCGCCCCTGTCGTCCAACTTTCCGCAGCGCAACCGGCTGATTGCGGGACTGTCACGCGGCACCCTGGTGGTGGAAGCCGCGCTGCAATCGGGCTCGCTGATCACCGCGCGCTTGGCGCTGGAGCAAGGCCGTGATGTGTTCGCGATTCCTGGCTCCATCCACAGCACCCAGTCCAAAGGCTGCCACGCGCTGATCAAGCAAGGCGCCAAACTGGTGGAAAGTGCGCAGGATGTTTTGGAAGAGCTGCAATTCGCCGTCAGCGCGCAGCCGTCCGCGGCGAGCATCGAGCCGGACAGCGTCAGCCCGGCCCTGGCGGGTTTGCTGCAGGCCTTGGGCTTTGACCCCATCGGGCTGGACGGCCTACAGGCCCGCAGCGGACTGCCCACGCCGCAGCTGCAGGCGCAGCTCATGGAACTGGAATTAGGGGGTTTGGTGGCGCGGCTACCCGGCGGCAAGTTCCAACGCATCGCCCGCGCCTGAGCGCGGGCTGTAACCCGCCTTAAACAGTGGCGCCCGCGTTGGGGTCGTTGGGATCTGCCGGTGCTTCGCCGTCTTTTTTCACCACGCCCTTGACCAGGTCTTCGCGCTGAATACCCAGCCACATGGCAATCGCTGCGGCCACAAAGACAGAGGAGTAAATACCAAACAAAATTCCGATGGTGAGCGCCAGCGCGAAGTAATGCAGGGTCGCACCGCCGAATAAAAGCATGCTCAAAACCATCAACTGGGTACAGCCGTGGGTGATGATGGTGCGGCTGATCGTGGAGGTGATGGCGTTATCGATGACTTCCACCGGCGTCATCTTGCGGTAGCGGCGGAAGTTCTCGCGAATACGGTCAAAGATGACCACCGACTCGTTCACCGAATAGCCCAGCACCGCCAGCACCGCAGCCAGCACCGGCAGCGAAAATTCCCACTGGAAAAACGCGAAAAATCCGAGAATGATGATCACGTCATGCAAGTTGGCAATGATGGCCGCCACGGCGAATTTCCATTCAAAACGGATGGCCAAGTACAGCATGATGCCGACCACCACGCAGGCCAGCGCCTTCAAACCGTCGACCGCGAGTTCGTCACCGACTTGCGGCCCCACGAATTCGGTGCGGCGCAGGTTGGCCGACGCGTCCGCAGCCTTGAGCGCGGCGAACACCTTGTCGCTTTGCGCGGCAGCGTCACTGCCTTTTTGCACCGGCATGCGGATCAAGACTTCTTGCGCCGTGCCAAAGTTTTGCACCTGCACATCGTTGATGCCCAGCGCGGCGATGCTGCCGCGCACCCGCTCCAAGTCAGCCGGCTGGGAGTAGCTCACCTCCATCAGCGCGCCGCCGGTGAACTCCACTGACAAATGCAGGCCTTTGCTGAACAGGAAAAACACTGCAGCCAGAAAGGTGAGGAGCGAAATACCGTTGAGCACCAGCGCGTGGCGCATAAACGGGATGTCGCGGCGGATTTTGAAAAATTCCATGCTTATTGCTCCACAACGCTTCTGCCCGGTGCCGCAGCGCCATCAGGCTTCCAGACGGTTCCGATGGAGACCGATTTGAGTTTCTTTTGCCGCCCGTACCAGAGGTTCACCACGCCACGAGAAAAGAACACGCCGGAGAACATGCTGGTCAAAATGCCCAGGCAATGCACCACAGCAAAACCGCGCACCGGACCCGAGCCGAAGGCCAGCAGCGCCAGGCCGGCAATCAGGGTGGTGACGTTGGAGTCCAGAATGGTGGCCCAGGCGCGGTCATAACCGGCCAAGATGGCTGCTTGCGGCGAGGCACCGTTGCGCAGTTCCTCGCGCACCCGCTCGTTAATCAGCACATTGGCATCAATCGCCATACCCAGCACCAGCGCCATTGCCGCCATGCCGGGCAACGTCAGCGTGGCCTGCAACATGGACAGCACTGCCACCAGCAGCAGCAAATTGAAGGCCAGCGCCACGCTGGATATCACGCCGAACAAGAGGTAGTACGCACACATGAACAGCGCCACGGCGACAAAGCCCCAGGTCACGCTGTTAAAGCCCTTGGCAATGTTCTCCGCACCCAGCGAGGGGCCGATGGTGCGCTCTTCAATGATTTCCATGGGCGCAGCCAACGAGCCCGAGCGCAACAGCAGCGCGGTATCGGTGGCTTCCATGGTGGTCATGCGCCCGGTGATTTGCACAGAGCCTCCGCCAATTTCGTCGCGGATCACCGGCGCGGTGACCACTTCGCCCTTGCCTTTTTCAAACAAGATGATGGCCATGCGCTTGCCGATGTTCTCGCGCGTCACGTCCCGGAATATCCGCGCGCCCTTGGCGTCCAGCCGCAAATGCACGGCGGACTCCTGCGTTTGGTTGTCAAAACCGGGTTGGGCGTCGGTCAGGTTGTCGCCGGTGAGGATGACCTGCTTTTTCACCACCACGGACGCACCGTTGCGCTCTTTGAACAGCTCGTCGCCAAAGGGCACGGGGCCGCCGGATTCAGCGGCGCGGGCTTCGGCCGACTCGTCCACCATGCGGACCTCCAGAGTCGCGGTGCGCCCCAGAATGTCTTTGGCCTTGGCGGTGTCTTGCACCCCGGGCAGCTGCACCACGATGCGGTCCAGCCCTTGCTGCTGGATCACTGGCTCGGCCACGCCCAGCTCGTTGATGCGGTTGTGCAGGGTGGTGATGTTTTGCTTGAGCGCCTGCTCCTGCACCTTGCGCGCCGCCACGGGGTTGACGGTCGCGGTCATCTTCACCTCGGTGCCGTCGGGGCTGAGCACCGCCACCAATTCGGGGAACTGCTCGGTGATCAGCGCCTTCGCAGCATCGGCCGTGGCGCTGTCGCGAAAACGCACTTCAATCGTTTGCCCATTGCGGCTGATGCCGCCGTGGCGCAGGTTTTTCTCGCGCAAAGCAACCCGCAGATCACCGGTCAATGATTCCACCCGCTTGGTCAGGGCCGCAGGCATGTCCACCTGCAGCATGAAATGCACGCCACCGCGCAGATCGAGCCCCAGGTACATGGGCGAGGCATGCATAGAAGTCAGCCAGGGGGGCGAGCGGGAAATCAAATTCAGCGCCACGACATAGGACACGTCGTCGGGGTTGGGATTCAGCGCTTTCTGGATCGCGTCTTTGGCTTTAAGCTGGGTTTCGGTGTCGGTAAAGCGCGCCTTGATCGAGTTGCCGTCCAGACGCACGCTGTCGGCGGCAATATTGGCGGCCTTGAGTGCCGCCTCCACACGCTCGGTCGACGCCGCGTCCAAGCGCATACCCGTCTTGGCCACCGACACCTGTACGGCGGGCGCCTCACCAAACAGATTCGGCAGGGCATACAAGCCCCCCACCGCGATCGCCAGCGCGATCAGTACATATTTCCAGAGCGGGTAACGGTTCATGGCAGGCCGGCTTTATTTCATCGTGCCTTTGGGCAAAACCTGCACCACCGCGCTGCGCTGCATTTGCACCTCGACGCCGTTGGCGAGTTCCACCGAAATAAAAGCGTCGCCCAGCTTAGAAATCCGGCCCAGAAAACCGCCTGCGGTGACAACCTCGTC
>CANIRI010000181.1 GCA_947469815.1 Comamonadaceae bacterium
CACGTAGCTGAACGCCAACTCCGCGCCTTGCGCGTGGCAGGCTTTGGCGATGCCGTAGGCGATGGAGCGGTTGGACAACACACCGGTCACCAATATCTTTTTGCCACTGAGAAAACCCATTGCGTCCCCTTGCCAAGCATGTGCGTAAATATGAATTGAGAATTGTCGCATGCAGCCCAATGGGCGTAAAAACCGGTTCGCACAGGTGAATATGTCAGTTACAATGCGCGCTCACGACCAAACGGGCGGGTAACTACCGCCCGTTTTTTTTGGTCGATTGTTTTTCACCGTGCCGTTTTTCGGGGCGGTGCACCGGTTTCATTTTTGGGAATTCTGCAGACACGTGGCGCTTCAAGACATTGTTGAACAGATCGTGACCGGCTTCGGGCTGGAACTGGTGGACATTGAGCGTTCTGCCGGGGGCCTGTTGCGCGTAACGATCGATCTGCCTTGGAACCCGCAGGCCGCCGTGCCGGAATTGGTCACCGTTGAAGATTGCGAAAAGGTCACCCGCCAGTTGCAATTCAGTCTGGAAGTGGAAGCCATTGAATACCGCAGGCTGGAGGTGTCCTCGCCCGGTATTGACCGGCCTCTGCGGACGCAACAGGATTTCGAGCGTTTTACCGGTCAGGTGATTGACGTCACCTTGAAAGCACCGATGGGCGAGCAGGCGGCTGGACAGGTCCGGGCCAACCGCAAGAAGTTCCGGGGGACGCTGGAAAAGGTGGTGGATGCGCAGGGCCTGGCGGGCTGGCAAATCGTCTGGAGCGATGCGCCGGCGGTGAAGCCGGGGCAGCGGGTGAGCAAAAAGCGCGCACCGGTACCGATGCAGGCCTTGGGTTTTACGTTGGATGAATTGCGCGAGGCGCGCTTGGCCCCTTTGGTGAATTTCAAAGGCCGTCAAGCACCTGCATTGCAGGACGCGTCGGGCACACAAGAGTGAACAGTTTCGGTATGGCACACAGTGATTTTTGGAGAGTTCAGGCATGAATCGCGAATTGTTGATGTTGGTTGAGGCGATCTCCCGCGAGAAAAACGTGGAGCGCGATGTGGTCTTGGCAGCGGTGGAAGCCGCTTTGGCGCAAGCTACCAAAAAGCTGTACGAGGGCGATGTGGACATCCGCGTCGCGCTGGACCGCGACAGCGGCGACTACGAGACCTTCCGCCGCTGGCATGTGGTGCCGGATGAGGCCGGCCTGCAGTTGCCCGAACAAGAAATTTTGTTGTTCGAAGCCAAAGAGCAAATCGAAGACATTGAAGTCGACGAATACATTGAAGAAGCCATTGAGTCGGTGCCCATCGGGCGCATCGGCGCGATGGCTGCCAAGCAGGTGATCCTGCAGAAAATCCGCGACGCCGAGCGCGAGATGCTGCTCAACGACTTCATGTCGCGCGGCGACAAAATTTTCACCGGCACGGTCAAGCGCATGGACAAGGGCGATTTGATTGTGGAGAACAGCCGGGTCGAAGGCCGCTTGCGCCGCACCGAAATGATCCCGAAGGAAAACTTCCGCACCGGCGACCGCGTGCGCGCCATGATCATGGAAGTCGACTTGACGCTGCGCGGCGCTCCCATCGTGTTGTCGCGCTCATCGCCCGAATTCATGATTGAGTTGTTCCGTCAGGAAGTGCCCGAAATTGAACAGGGCGTGCTGGAGATCAAATCCTGCGCCCGCGATCCGGGTTCACGCGCCAAGATTGCGGTGTTTTCGCATGACAAACGTGTTGACCCCATCGGCACCTGTGTGGGCGTGCGTGGCACCCGTATCAACGGCGTGACCAATGAGTTGGCCGGTGAGCGGGTCGACATCGTGTTGTGGAGCGAAGACCCGGCGCAGTTTGTAATCGGCGCGCTGGCTCCGGCCAACGTGAGCTCCATCGTGGTGGACGAAGAGCGCCACGCCATGGATGTGGTGGTTGATGAGGAAAACCTGGCAATCGCAATTGGACGCGGCGGCCAGAACGTGCGCCTGGCCTCAGAGCTCACCGGTTGGAAAATCAACATCATGGACGCGACCGAGTCCGCTGCCAAGACGGCGTCGGAGACCGACGCGGGCCGGCGCCTGTTCATGGAAAAGCTCGACGTCGACGAAGAAATTGCAGATATCTTGATCGCTGAAGGCTTTACCAGCTTGGAGGAAGTGGCTTACGTGCCTATCCAGGAAATGCTGGAGATTGAGTCATTTGACGAAGACACTGTCAACGAATTGCGCAGCCGTGCCAAAGACGTATTGCTGACCATGGAAATCGCCCAGGAAGGCGTCGAAACCGTTGCTGCCGTGTCGCAAGACCTGCACGATATCGAAGACCTGGATGCCGGCACCATTGCGCAACTGCAAGCCGGTGGCATCCGAACCCGCGACGATTTGGCAGATCTTGCCACCGACGAACTTATTGATATCACGGGGCAGTCGCAAGACGATGCCCACGCCCTGATCATGAAGGCCCGCGCACATTGGTTCGCCGATGACGCAGCCGCTCACGAGTAATGGCCATGAAAGGTTACACACAACATGTCCATCACCACTGTTTCCGAGTTCGCTAATGAGCTCAAGAGGCCTACAGAAGCCCTGCTTGAGCAGCTGAAATCTGCCGGTGTGCCCAAAGCCGCCGCCAGCGATACCCTGACCGACGCCGACAAGCACAAACTGCTGGCGTTTTTGCAAGGTAATAGCGGCGCTGCCGCGCCGGAGCGCAAGAAGATCACGCTGGTTAAGAAGCAGACCACGGAAATCAAACAGGCCGACGCATCTGGCCGGGCGCGCACCATCCAGGTGGAAGTGCGCAAAAAGCGCACGTTTATCCGCCGCGAGGATGGCCCTGAGGGTGCCGCAGAGGCTCCTGAGCCGCTCGTCCCGCACCTGCCCCTTATCGATGAAGCTGAATTGGCCCGGCGCGAAGAAGAAGCGCGCCGCCAAGCCGAGCTCCTGCGCCGCCAGGAAGAAGAGTTGGCCCAGCGCCGCCGTGAGCGGGAAGAGGCTGAAGCCCGTGACCGCGCAGCCGCCGAGCAGGCAGCAGCGGAGCGCCAGGTGGCGCAAGCCAGTGAGGCACCTGCCAAACCAGCTTCGCGCCGCGTGGGCAACAAGATCCAGCCCTCTGAAGAAGAGATGCAAGCGCAGCAGGCCAAGGAAGAGGCTGTTGCCGCTGCCGAACAAGCGCGCTTGGACAGCCTGGCCCAGGCCGCTGCTGCCTCCAAGGCAGCCTCCGAAGAAGATGCCGCGCGCGCTCTGGATTTGAGCGACCGCCGCCGCAAGGCCGAAGCGGAGGCCTCGGCCATCCGCATGATGATGTCCACACCCAAAAAGGTGTTGGTGGCCAAGAAGCCGGAGGAAGCCAAACCCGAAGCCGACGGCAAAACCGCCGTCAAAGGCACTTTGCACAAGCCGGCTGCAGGCAGCACCGTGGCCAAGGCCGCCAAGCCAGGCGGCGTACCGGCTGCCGGTGCCGGCAAAGAGGTGAAATCCGCCAAGCTCTCCAGCAGCTGGGCAGGTGATACCGCCAAGAAGAAAGAAATTAAAACCCGCGGCGATACCGGCGCGGGAACCGGGCGCTCCACGAACTGGCGTGCCGGTCCGCGCGGTAAGCGCGGACACGACCGTGACGACCACCAAAGCGCGGCTGCGCCAGTGGAGGCACGCATCATCGAGGTCCATGTGCCCGAGACGATTACTGTGGCCGAGTTGGCGCACAAGATGGCGATCAAGGCCAGCGAAGTCATCAAGCAATTGATGAAGCTGGGCCAGATGGTCACCATCAACCAGCCGCTGGACCAGGACACCGCGATGATCGTGGTCGAAGAGCTGGGCCATACCGCTGTGATTGCGGCGCTGGATGACCCCGAGGCATTCACCGACGACGAAGTGCAAACGCACGCCGAATCGCTGCCGCGGGCTCCGGTGGTGACCGTGATGGGCCACGTCGACCACGGCAAAACCTCGCTGCTGGACTACATCCGCCGCGCCAAAGTGGCCTCCGGAGAAGCCGGTGGCATCACCCAGCACATTGGTGCGTACCACGTGGAGACCGCACGCGGGATGGTGTCCTTTCTGGACACCCCCGGCCACGAGGCCTTCACGGCCATGCGTGCCCGTGGCGCGCAAGCCACCGACATCGTCATCCTGGTGGTGGCTGCCGATGACGGCGTGATGCCGCAAACCAAAGAAGCGATCAAGCACGCCAAAGCAGCCGGCGTGCCGATTGTGGTGGCGATCAACAAGATCGACAAACCCGACTCCAACCCCGAGCGCGTGAAAAACGAACTGGTGGTCGAAGAAGTGGTGCCCGAGGAATTCGGCGGCAATTCACCCTTTGTCAGCGTGTCCGCCAAAACCGGGCAGGGCATTGACGAATTGCTGGAGCAGGTCTTGCTGCAAGCCGAGGTGTTGGAGTTGCGCGCGCCGGTGGACACCCTGGCCAAGGGCCTGGTGATCGAGGCCAAGCTGGACAAGGGCCGTGGCCCTGTGGCCACCGTGTTGGTGCAATCCGGCACACTCAAAACCGGCGATGTGGTGCTGGCAGGCCAGACCTACGGCCGCGTGCGCGCCATGCTGGATGAGAACGGCAAACCGTCGAAAACCGCCGGTCCATCGATCCCCGTTGAAATCCAGGGCTTGACCGAAGTGCCCCAAGCGGGTGACGAGTTCATGGTCATGTCCGACGAGCGGCGTGCCCGTGAAATCGCGACTTACCGCGCCGGTAAGTTCCGCAACACCAAACTGGCCAAGCAGCAGGCGGCCAAGCTGGATTCGGTGTTTGCCGATATGACCTCGGGCGATATCCAGATGTTGCCCATCATCATCAAGGCCGATGTACAGGGTTCACAGGAAGCGCTGGCGGCGTCCCTGCTCAAACTCTCCACCGAAGAGGTCAAGGTGCAGATGGTGTACTCGGCGGTGGGTGGTATCAGCGAGTCCGACATCAACCTGGCGATTGCATCCAAGGCCATCGTCATCGGCTTCAATGTGCGGGCCGATGCCGGCGCGCGCAAGCTGGCCGAAAGCAATGGTGTGGAGATCCATTACTACAACATCATTTACGACGCGGTCGACGAGTTGAAGGCAGCGATGTCCGGCATGCTCGCGCCCGAGAAGCGCGAAGAAGTCATCGGCATGGCCGAGATCCGCACCGTGTTTGTGGCCTCCAAGATCGGTACCGTGGCCGGTTGTATGGTCACCGCCGGTTTCGTTACCCGCAGTGCGCATTTCCGCCTGCTGCGCGAGAACGTGGTGATTTACACCGGCGAGCTCGAATCGCTCAAGCGCATGAAAGACGATGTGCGTGAGGTGAAAGAAGGCTTCGAGTGCGGTATCAAACTCAAGAATTACAACGACATCAATACCGGTGATCTGTTGGAGTTCTTTGAGATCAAGGAAATCGCCCGTA
>CANIRI010000182.1 GCA_947469815.1 Comamonadaceae bacterium
ATTACTACGCCTCCACGCCTGCGCTGGACGTGCTGGATGCCATCGTGACCTTGCAAAGCCTGGACCCGGCGCGCCACGCAAGCGCCAGAGAACGTTATGCGCTGCACCTGGAGAAAGAACCTTCGCTGGTGGCTGCGACCAAATGGATTGCTGGTGAAGTGTTGTCGAAGGAACAATTCCATCCGCACGTGCAGCGCGCACTCGACCATGCGGTGAAACCGCTTTCGCGTTACCGCTGCATGGCTTGCGGCTTTGAGGCTACGCGGTACTTCTGGCAGTGCCCGGGTTGCCAGGCATGGGACAGCTACCCAACGCGCCGCATTGAAGAACTGTGAATTCCGCTATGGCTCCAAACCCAACCCCTCTGCCCCCGGCCTCCCGCATCGCGGCATCCCGCGTGCTGGTCGTCGGCGACGTGATGCTGGACCGCTATTGGTATGGCGCGGTGGACCGGATCTCGCCCGAAGCGCCGGTACCCGTGGTGCGCATCACGCGCGAAGAAGAACGCAGCGGGGGTGCTGCCAATGTGGCGCATAACGTCGCCGCGCTGGGCGCTCAGGCGACGCTGCTGAGCGTGGTGGGCGACGATGACGCCAGCCGACGCCTCGAAGCGCTGATGGCCACAACCGGCATCGCGACCCACTTCGCGCGCGACCCCGATTTGAAGACCACCGTGAAGTTGCGGGTGATCGGACGCCAGCAACAGCTCATCCGCCTCGATTTTGAAAACACACCCCGCACCGAATTGCTGGCCAACCAAACCACCCGATTGGAAGAACTGGCACCGGGCTGCGGAGCCGTCTTGTTTTCGGACTACGGCAAAGGGGGCTTGGGTCATGTGGCCGACATGATCGCGCTGGCCCGCAAGCTGCACATACCGAGCCTGGTAGACCCCAAAGGCACCGACTATTCCAGCTACCACGGTGCAACGCTGATCACGCCCAACCGTGCGGAACTGCAACAGGTGGTCGGGCCCTGGAAGGACGAAGCCGAGCTGCGCGCTAAGGCACACGCGCTGCGCGAGCGGCTGCACTTGGAGGCCATTTTGTTGACCCGCAGCGAGGAAGGCATGACGCTGTATGACGCGGCGGGCGAACTCAGCATTGGCGCGCAGGCGCGCGAAGTGTTTGACGTCACCGGTGCGGGCGATACCGTGATTGCAGCGATGGGGACACTGATCGCCGCAGGCTCAACGCCGCGAGAAGCACTGCCCTGGGCCAATAAGTCGGGTGGTATCGTGGTGGGTAAATTCGGCACCGCATCGGTGTCTTACCAGGAGTTGGCGGCATGACGCGCATCGTCGTTACCGGCGCGGCCGGCTTCATTGGCAGCAACATCATCCAGGGTTTAAACGCCCGTGGGATCACCGACATCATCGCCGTCGACGACCTGACCCAGGGTGACAAATTTCGCAACCTGGTGGACTTGTCCATAGTCGATTACGTGGACGCCGCAGATTTCTATACCGCCTTTGCCCAGGGGCATTTCGGGCATGTCGAGGCGGTCTTCCACGAAGGCGCGTGCAGCGACACCATGGAGCACAACGGCAAGTTCATGATGGCAAACAACTACGCCGTCTCGCTGCAATTATTCGAAGCCGCACAGGCGCGCAAGACCCGCTTGCTCTACGCATCGTCAGCGGCCACCTATGGCGGCTCCAGCATCTTTGCGGAACACCCGGCACATGAGGCACCGCTGAACGTCTACGGCTACTCCAAACTGCTGTTCGACCAAAAAATGCGCACCGTGCTGGGTAAGCAGTTTGAGCGCGCCAGCAGCCAGGTGGTGGGCTTTCGCTATTTCAATGTCTACGGCCCACGCGAGCAACACAAGGGCCGCATGGCCAGCGTGGCCTTCCACCAGTTCAATCAATTCCAAGGTGAGGGCTGCGTTAAATTGTTTGCAGACTACGGCGGTTATGCCGCTGGCGAGCAAATGCGCGACTTTGTGTTTGTGGACGATGTGGTTGCGGTCAACCTCTGGTTTTTTGACAACCCGGCCAAGAGCGGCTTGTTCAACCTGGGTACGGGTCGCGCACAGCCCTTTAATGATGTGGCCCGCGCGGTGGTCAACAGCGCGCGCGCAGCGCGTGGCGAGCCCGCTTTAGGTCTATCCGACATGGTCGCGAAAGGCTTGATTGCCTACATTCCCTTCCCCGACGCCCTGCGCGGCAAATACCAGTGCTTCACCCAGGCCGATCTGACTGCACTGCGCGGCAGCGGGTGCGAACACGCGTTTTCGGATGTTGCCGCCGGTGTTGCCGCCTATGCCCAACGTTTGGGTATCGCAAGTGACTAACGCCACCTTGTCGAAGCTCCACGCTGTGCGGTGTTGGCCGAAGCAGGTATATGCCGCCCTCACGCTGGCGGCGCTGGCCGGACTTGCCGGGGCCATCGAAGTCAACCAGGCTAATGAAGCCGAGCTCGACGGCGTGCGGGGGTTTGGCCCACCCACGACAGCGCGTATCTTGCAAGAGCGCGCCAAAGCGCCGTTTGCCAATTGGGCCGATCTGATGCGCCGTGTCAAAGGCATCAAAGACGCGCGGGCCCGCCAACTTTCCAGCGAGGGCATGACCGTGAACGGCCAGCCCTACCCCACCCCATGATGGCCGTGATGGCCATTTGCCTAGGTGCTTGCGCGGGCGCGTTGGCGCGCTGGCAACTCGGCGTCTGGCTGAACCAGGCGCCCGTCACAGCGGGCGGGGATATCGCCATCGCGGGTCAGTTCATGCCCTGGGGAACCCTGGCAGCGAACCTGATCGGGGGCTATCTGGTCGGCATCTGCGTTGCGGTTTTTCAAGCGCTGCCGGATTTGGATCCGGTTTGGCGACTGGCGCTGGTGACCGGATTTCTGGGCGCATTGACCACCTTCTCCAGCTTCTCTGCCGAGGTGGTCATGATGCTCGGCCAACAGCGCTACGCTTTAGCCTTGGGCACCGCTGCTGTGCATCTGTTGGGCTCGCTGGCCTTGACGGTCGCTGGCATGCGCACGGTAGATCTGCTCGCGGGCCGTTAAAGGCCTCAAGCACAACAACGCCTACTGCAGCGGCCCCTTGAGGCTCTCTGGCAAGACGAAGGGCATCACTTGAACGCCCTCCTCCAATAGCTCTCGGGTCTGCTGGGGCGTGGCCAGACCACGGATCGCGCGGGCTTCCGATTCACCGTAGTGGATTTTGCGGGCTTCTTCGGCGAACTGACTGCCCACGTCCTGGGTCTGCTCGAGCATGGCTTTGGCCAAACGCAGTAGCCCCTGCGTGGCCTCGGTCTGTGGGGATGCCAAGGCTAATTCGGTTGCTTTCGCGGGCGATGCGGGTACAGGGGCGTCGGCTGATTCCACTTGCGGCGCCTGGGTGTGGCCCAGATTCAAGCGGGGCGCACTGAGCATTTTTTCTACCTGTGCATCACCACACACAGGGCACTGCACCAACTGGCGCGCTAACTGGTCTACAAAATCCGCCTCGCTGCCGAACCAACCTTCAAAGCTGTGACGCGCAGAACACTGCAAGTCGAAGACTTTCATGCCGGCTGCCAGTTCAGCTTCCAGCGCCCACTGAGCACATTTTGTAGCCAGAGCACACAGCATAAGGTCTTGCCATCGGTGACCAAACCTTGCGCGCACCAGTCCAGCAACTCGTCCACACTGGCGGTAAACACCTCCAGGAACTCGCCGGCGTCCAGGGCTGCTGGCCCGGCATGCAGGCCGCGCGCAAACCAGATATCGATGTGCTCCGATGAATAGGCAATCGTGGGGTGCATCACGCCGGCATAGGCCCACTCGGTGGCTGTATACCCGGTCTCCTCGCGCAGCTCGCGCTGCACACACAAGAGCGAGTCCTCATCCTGCTCCAGCTTTCCCGCCGGAAATTCGATCAACACACGGTCCAGGGGATAGCGAAACTGCCGCTCCAGCACCACACGCAGGCCGCCCGAGGCGTCGTACACAAGCGGGACCACCACCACAGCGCCAGGATGGACGATGTACTCGCGTGTGGCCGTGCTGCTGTCGGGCAAGGCGATCTGATCGCGGCGGACATGCAGGAAATTGCCGTCGTAGACCGACTCTGAACTCAGCTGGCGCTCGCGCAGGTCCACGGTTGGCGTAGGTATCAGAAGGTGAGCCCGGGACTGGGGCTCAGGTGCCCATCATCTGCAGAATCGATTCCGCGCACAGCGCCATCAGTCCCCCGGGCAACAAGCCCAAGATCAGCAACAGCAGCGCGTTGAGACCAAGAACAAGTTTCACATCCCCGGGCGCGCGTACGGTTGCTATGGAGATGGGCGCGTCGAAATACATCACCTTGACCACGCGCAGGTAATAAAACGCGCCCACCAAAGACATCAGCACGGCAAACACGGCCAGGCCGATATGCACGCTGCCACCCGCCAACACCAAGGCCTGCAAGACCGACAGCTTGGCGAAAAACCCGACCATTGGAGGAATACCCGCCAAGGAAAACATGCACAAGGCCATCACCCCGGCGTAGAGCGGGCTGCGCTGGTTCAAGCCGGCGAAGTCAGCAATCTCTTCGCTCTCAAAGCCTTCTGCCGACAACAGCATGATGATGCCGAAGGTGGCCAAGGTGGTGAGCACATAGGTGATCACATAGAACATGGCCGAGCTGTAGGCATTGGCGGCAGCCACCGCATTGCCGTCTACCACGCCCGATAACAAGCCCAAAAGAATAAAGCCCACTTGCGAGATCGTGGAGTACGCCAGCATACGTTTGATATTGGTCTGCGCAATCGCGGCGAAATTACCAATGAACAATGACCCGATGGACAGCACCATGAGCATTTGCTGCCAGTCCAGGGCCAGCGGCAACAGGCCCTCCACCAGCAAGCGGATCACGATCGCAAATGCGGCAAGCTTCGGCGCGCCAGCAATCATCAGCGCGATGCCCGTCGGTGCGCCTTGGTAAACATCCGGCACCCACATATGGAAGGGTACGGCACCGAGCTTGAAGGCCAGACCGGCCACAATGAAAACCAGACCGAAAACGAGGACCTGGTGCTGAATGTGGCCCGCCACAATCGCCTGGTGAATCATCGTGATATCCAGCGTACCGGTGGCACCGTAGAGCATCGACATGCCATACAACAAAAAGCCGGACGCCATAGCACCCAACACAAAATACTTCATCGCGGCTTCAGTCGCCTGCTCCTTGTCGCGCCGCAAAGCGACCAGCGCATAGCTGGACAAGGTCAGCAGCTCGAGCCCCAGGTAGATGACCAGCAAGTTGTTGCCCGAAATCATCACAAACATACCGAGCAAACCAAACAAACTCAGGGTGAACAACTCGCCGCCACGCAACATGTCACGCGAGAGCGCATAGGGCCGGGCATACACCAGGCTCACCATC
>CANIRI010000183.1 GCA_947469815.1 Comamonadaceae bacterium
GCGCACCTGTCGCTCCAACTCACCGGTGGGTAACTCTAAGACGGTGATTTGAATGCCCGGGTACTCCGCCTGGAATCGGGATAAAACCGGTGGCAACAGGCTGTTTATGAAAGAGGAAATCACGCCAAAGGAGAGGCTGCCAAGCTGCAGCCGCTGGAATTCCTGGATCGCCGATTTCCCGTTTTCAACCTCCTTAATCGCGCGGTTGGCGTATTCGGCAAAGATTTCACCGGCATTGGTCAGGCGCACCCGGCGGCTGGAACGGTCCAGTAGCTCGCAACCGAGTTGCTCCTCTAACTGGCGGATTTGGTGCGACAAGGTCGGCTGTGTAATGCACAGTTCCTCGGACGCCTTGGTAAAGCTGCCGATACGAACAATGCTCAGAAAATAACGCAAATGCCGTAGTTCCATGGAAACCTACTATAGATCGTGTGTATGAAATCCATTGTAACGAATGACTTGATCTATTCGACATTCGGGTGTATCGTTTTGTCAACGGGCTGCTAGAACACCCATTGGAGACAGATTTGGCCGAGCGCATTGAGTTAAAAAATGTTTTTTTCACATACCGATCGAAAGAACGGGATGTGCTTGCCGTGCAGGACGTCTCCTTCACGGTAGACCCCGGGGAGTTCGTTTGCCTTGTAGGCCCCAGCGGATGCGGCAAGACCACGATATTGAATATGCTGGCGGGCTTTCTGCAACACACTGCGGGCGAAATTCTGGTTAACGGGGCGGCAGGGGGCGGCAATAAGTCTGACCGCGGCGTGGTGTTCCAGGATTTTTCGCAACTGTTCCCCTGGAGAACCGTGCGGGCCAACGTCGAATTTGGCCTGGAGATGCGTGGCGTGGATTCCAAGCAACGGCACGACAAGGCGATGGAGTTTTTGCGGATGGTCAAACTCGACACATTCGCCGAATCGTTTCCGCATCAACTATCGGGTGGCATGCAGCAAAGGGCTGCTATTGCGCGTTCGCTGGCCTACAACCCTGCCGTTCTGCTGATGGATGAGCCCTTTGCTGCGCTGGATGCCATGACGCGCGATGAGATGCAAAAAATGCTGACGGACGTGTGGAGCGCCACTAAAAAATCGGTTGTGTACATCACCCACAATGTGTCGGAAGCCGTCTATCTGGGTGACAGGGTGGTGGTTCTCAAGGCGCACCCTGGCTCGGTAAAAACCATCATCGGCATCGATTTACCTCGATACCGCGACCCCTTGAGTCCGGAATTTGTGGACTACCAAAAACAAATATTGCAGGCGCTGGCTTGAACAGCCCGCCCACACAGAAATTTCATTGCCCCGCTTTCCAAGCTTTTTTCGCCCACTAAAACCACAGGAGACAACATGACCAAATCGCTCATCACCCGCCGCACCCTTATTCAGGCCACTGCCGCACTGGGGCTTGCACCCGGGATCATCACCTCGGCCCGCGCCAATTCGGAGCCCCTGCGCTTCGGCTTTCAAAACACCTCGTGGGGCAGCATTGGCATGGTGGCCGAAGCTGAAGACATGTTCAAGAAAAATGGCGTTAACGTCACGGTTTTCCGATTTGATTCGGGCAAGGCCGTGCGCGATGCCATGATTGCTGACCGGATTGATATCGGTGTTTTGGGAACGACGCCATTGATCGTCGGCGTCGCCAAGGGCGATGTTGCCCCGGTTGCGATGGCCATGTACGCTGGCAGAACCAATGCGATAGTGGTCGGCAAAAACAGTGGGATCAAGACCATCGCGGACCTCAAAGGGAAAAAAATCGGTACCCAGCTTGGATCCGCCACCGACCAGGTTTTCACCACCAAAATACTGCCCAAGTTCGGCCTGTCAAAAGCGGACGTTACCTTGGTCAATACCAAGTTCGAAAATCATGTTGCCGCACTTGCGGGTGGCTCTGTGGACGCTTTTGCGGGGGTCGAGCCATTCCCATCGGTGGCTGTGACCGAAGGTCTTGGCCTGAGCATCATCGATTACGCGGGTTTCGACATGGTTCCGGTGTGGCTGGGCATCAACGAATCCGTGCTGAACAAGCGCCGTGATGGGGTGTTGGATTTTCTTCGCGGCTGGGTGGCGACCATCGAAATATTCAAGAAGACGCCGGACCGCGCTGCCGCCATCGTGCAGGAAAACTTCACCAAGATGGGATTTACCGTGTCCAAAGCTGCGATCGGCACCATGCTGGGCAAGCTAGACGCCAACCCCGCTTATGTGCCGGGTCTGGATGCGTACCTTCGTGAAGAATCCCAGCTGCTGATTACCAACAAGCAGATACCTGCCATGCCAGACTGGACGGCACTGCTGGCCAATCCGCTGGTGCAACAGATCCGGCGCGGCTGAAATCTCAACTACCCCGACCTGACGCGACCGCAACAAGGGCTGAACCGATGCGCAAATTTTGGGACATAGCCCTGGGTTGCATCCCCTTCCTGCTGCTTTTTGCTGTATGGCAGTTGCTGTCGGTATACGGTGGATTTCCCAAAAAACTGGTGCCTGAGCTGGGCCAGATCGTGAGCACCTTTGCGCGACTGGCCATGGAGGGCATTCTGTGGAATGCAGCGGTCTCCACGCTTTACCGCCTGTTACTGGGATTCATGTTGTCGGCAGTAATTGGCGTTGTAATCGGGATTTTGATGGGTCGGCACAAGGCCATTGAAGACGCACTGCTGCCTTTGATCAGCTTTGTGTATCCGATACCCGGCATTGCCTACGCGCCTTTGTTTGTGCTGTGGTTCGGGCTGGGCGACCTTCCGGCGATTCTCTTGATCGCCTTTGCCTCGACTTTCGCGGTGATCATGAACACCTGGAAGGGCGTCAAATCCGTGAAACCGGTGTGGATCAAATCCGCGGAAATCATGGGTGCCAGGAATGTTGATATTTTTTGGCGCATCGTGTTGCCCGGTGCACTGCCCTTCATCTTGTCGGGTTTACGGCTTGGCCTTGCGTCCGCTTGGCGGATTTTGGTGGCAGTGGAAATGCTGATGTCGGTGAAAGTCGGACTGGGCTGGATGATTTTTGGCTCACAGACCTTCCTCAATACCGATGTCATGCTGGCAACTATTGCGCTGATTGGGCTTATTGGTGTGGTTCTTGAAAAACAGGTCTTTGAACAAATTGAGCGGCGCACCGTCGTCCGCTGGGGCATGGTGCGAGGATGAGCGCTAGCAACAAAACCGCCTATGCGTGGTCAACCCTGCTGCGCGGCATTGCTGGTTTAGTCTGTGCACTTCTGTTGTGGGAAGTTTTCGCCCGCAGCGGCCTATACTCAAAAGCCCTGACGCCCCCGTTGTGGACCGTCGCCATCCGGCTGAAAGATATGCTGGCCGACGGCGCTATTTTTATGCACACCGGTGTGACGATTTTGCGGGTAATCGCAGGCCTGATCGTGTCCTTCGCCATTGCGGTACCGATGGGTATGCTGATGGGAACTTCACGCACTGTGGAGCGCATGTTTTCTCCGTTGCTAAGTGTGCTGATGCCCATTCCGTCGCTGGCATGGGTTCCGCTCTTTGTGCTCTGGCTGGGAATAGGCAACAGTTCAACTATTTTGGTGGTGATTTACGCATCTGTTTTTACCCTGACCTACAACACCTGGACGGGTGCCCGGGCGATCAACCAGGTTTGGACGAAATCAGCGTTTGTGATGGGCGCCAACAGCCGCCAGTTGCTGTGGCATGTCATGTTGCCCGGTACCATGCCTTACGTCATTTCAGGTTTGCGCATTGCGTTCGGTCGCGCTTGGATTGCCGTCATCGGCGGCGAGTTACTGGCCAGCCCGGACTGGGGACTGGGGAAAATCATTTTCGATGCGCGCGAATTCCTAGAGACTGAATCCATGCTGGCGGCGCTGGTGATCATCGGGCTGATTGGTATTGCGATCGAAAAGCTGTTTTTGCGCCGGCTTGAAATGGCCACGATTGACCGCTGGGGCATGGCACAAGGTGCCTCCAATTAAGCGCCCTAACAGAGGGGTACACCACATGGATTCAACTTGGTTGCGTGAGCTGTGCCAGCTGGTAGGCGAGGCTTACGTGGTCACCAGTCCAACCGAGCACGAGCGATACGTTAGCGACTGGTTCGGACGCATGGCGGGCAGCGCACGTGCTGTCGTGCGGCCCGGCACCACGGCCGAGGTGGCCGCGGTGGTGGCGTGCTGCCGCCGGCACGGAATCCCCATCGTCCCGCAGGGAGGCAACACCGGCTTGGTCGGCGGCGCACTACCCGATGACAGCGGAACCCAGCTTGTGTTGTCCTTGGAGCGCATGAACCGCATCCGGGCGATGGACCCGCTTGGGAAAACGGTCACCGTCGAGGCGGGCGTGTTGCTGGCCCATGTGCAAGACGCCGCCCGGCAGCAAGGGCTGGAGTTTCCTTTGAGCATGGGGTCCGAGGGCAGTTGCACTGTTGGCGGCATGCTCTCGACGAATGCCGGTGGAACGGCTGTATTGCGTTACGGGAACGCGCGGGCTTTGTGTTTGGGACTGGAAGTCGTGACCGCGGAGGGCGACGTTGTTCCTGGTCTGCGGCAGTTGCGCAAAGACAATACGGGCTACGACTTGCGCGATCTTTTTATTGGCGCAGAAGGAACCCTGGGAATCATCACCGCAGCCGTTTTGTCCATGGTTCCGGCACCCAAAGCCAAGCTCAGCGCATTGGTCGCATTGGAAAGCGCCGAGCATGCCGTTGCCCTGCTGGAACGGGTGCAGTCACAGGTCGGGCCGCTGCTGAGCGCATTTGAGCTCATTTCGCACGCCTGCCTGGATTTGGTTGCCCTCCACTTTCCGCAGCTGCCATACCCGTTTGCATCCCCCACGCCTTATGCGGTTTTGCTGGAACTCTCCGACCACGAGTCCGAGGAGCACACGCTGGCGCTGATGGAGCAGGTGCTGGGCGAAGCGCTCGCCCGAGGCATGGCCACCGATGTGCTACTCCCACAGTCATTGGCGCAGTCCGACAAGTTTTGGGATATCCGCGAACATATTCCTTTGTCACAGGTCAAGGATGGCAAGAACGTCAAGCACGATATCTCGCTGCCCATCGCTGCGGTTCCAGCATTTTTGACGAAGGCCGCCCACTTAATCACATCCTTGCATGCGGATGCGCGGGTCATCGCCTTTGGGCACCTGGGCGATGGGAATATCCACTTCAACGTGGCTGCACCGATCGGCCAGCCGCCGGATGACATACTGCAGGACAAGGTCCGCATCTCGAATGCCATTCACGAGCTAGTGGATGCGCTAAACGGATCCATCTCCGCAGAGCACGGCATTGGCCAAATGAAGGCCCATGATTTGGCGCGCTTCAAAAATCCGGTGGAAATGCGCTTGTTTCACC
>CANIRI010000184.1 GCA_947469815.1 Comamonadaceae bacterium
CAATATGGGGGGCTTTGGATGGCGCCGCACGTAGGGCGCGCACGGGAGGCTGGGCGCGGCTGCGTCACGGGGATTTAGATGATCGGTCTGGGTTCAGTCGGCAAACACCAACCGAGGCATCAACCGTTGGCCTTTGCTGATCGCCGCCTTCTGCCCTCCGCTTGAATACCCTCGATGTCCAAAGGCCCCACCCGCCCGGCCTGCTTGTCTGCTTGCCCTTGTTCAATGTCATTTTTCAGGTCCGCCTCCATGGTTTGGTAGTGCATGCCTTTGAATACTTGGGGCGGCTCCGTGGCCTTGAATCCCAAACGCGCATACACCGCAACCGCAAACAATGACGAGCGAACAGTCACTGTATTTCTCAAAAGACCACCGTCTAAAGCGAATTGCCACAGTTGCCGGCCAACGCCCAGCTTTTGAAAAGCCGGATGCACGAAAAAGTATTTCACGTGGCTGCTGTCACCGATTGCAAGAACGCCAACAAGAGATTTATCGGATACGGCCACCAACCAGGCCATTTGCGCAGACCCGAGTAGCTGACGTATGTGCGCAGGCTCAATGCTCGATTGGTACCAATCGGGGCACGGTTGTTCTGGAGTGAAGCAACACGCGCGCGAGGCCGCATAAATTAACTCGGAAATAGCGGAAGCGTCCGCTTCTAACGCGTAGCGTAGTTCGGGGTTGTTGTTTATGGTTTTCGCAGAATTAGCACGATGTGTTTCGACGGCTATGCGGTCACAAATTGTGACCACATCAGCAGCCAAGGGCAGCAAGTCATCACAAGCTGTGCCGAGTTCCCCGTCGAATACAGCTTTGACATCACAAATTGTGATGTCAAACACGAGAGGAGGAGGACTGAGTGCTCGGGTGAAGCTTTTCGGTGGCTTTGCGTCACCGGCTTTAGCCGGGTTTGCCCTTCAATTTTCTTGTCCATCGGTTCTGCTTGAAGCTACCAAAATTATCTTGATAAATTGTTGTTATCGCGCTTGCTGAAAGTAACACCTGGTGCTAGACTTCGGCATGGGAGCCATTACGCCAAACCGCAGTTTCAAGACGGCCAAGTTCGCCAAGGACGCAAGCAAGGCCAAGATTGCGGACCTTGAGCTCTGTGCAGCCATTGCGCAAATTCTGTTGGGGCAGGTGGATGACTTGGGCGGTGGTGTGTTTAAAAAGCGACTCAATAGCAACCAGCACCGGTCCATTGTTTTGGCCAAGGGCGGTCGCTATTGGATCTATGAATACCTGTTTGCCAAGAAGGACCGCGACAACATTGAACATGACGAGCTTCTAGCCTTTCGGCTCTTGGCCAAAAGTTATGCCGGTTTGACGGAGCATCAGCTGGGACAGTTACTGATTAACAAGGACTTGTTGGAGATTTGCCATGAAGAAAAAGCAGACGTTCAAAAGTGATGCCTTTGCGGCGATCCACGCTTCGGCCACCGCTTTGCAAAAAGTGGGCGCAATAGACCAGACGACCATGCGCCAGTTCGATGCGTCCTGCTTGGCTGTACCGGTAACACTTGCGCCGGGGCAGATCAAAAGCATCCGCGAGCAAGCGCATGTCAGCCAGCCGGTATTTGCCAGGTACCTGAACACCAGTGAATCAACGGTTCAAAAGTGGGAGTCGGGCAGCAAACAGCCCAGTGGCATGGCACTCAAGCTATTGGCGGTGGTGCAAAAGCATGGGTTAGGGGTGCTGGCCTAGACGCGGACGCGCACCACGCCAAAGCTGCTTACACTGCACCCCAGGTTCGCTGACCAACCCGCAGCGCCGTACCTTTTGTAGCCGCCCACAAGGTGGCCCTACTACCACCGGAGTTTTTGCCATGAACGCACCCATTCATCCTGACCAGTTCCGCCCGCATACGGTTTCGCTGGACGACAAGTACACGCAGTCCGAGGGCATGGCCTTCATGAGCGGCGTGCAGGCGCTGGTGCGCTTGCCCATGTTGCAGCGGGTGCGCGATCTGGCGGCGGGCAAGAATACGGCGGGCTTCATCAGCGGTTACCGGGGCTCGCCCTTGGGCAGCTACGACCAGTTTCTGGCCAAGGCGCAGCCGCATTTGAAGGCGCACCACATTGTTTTTCAGCCCGGCGTGAATGAGGAGCTGGCGGCCACGGCTTTGTGGGGCACGCAGCAACTGGGCTTTGCGCCACCGGGCACCAACAAATACGACGGCGTGTTCGGCATCTGGTACGGCAAGGGACCGGGCGTGGACCGCTGCTCAGACGTGTTCAAGCACGCGAATATGGCGGGCACCACGCCCTGGGGTGGGGTGCTGGCGGTGGCGGGGGACGACCATGTGTCCAAAAGCTCCACCGCCGCGCACCAGAGCGACCACATTTTCAAGGCCTGCGGCACGCCGCTGTTTTTCCCGGCTGGCGTGCAAGACATTCTGGACCTGGGGCTGCATGCCCTCGCCATGAGCCGCTACGCCGGCGTCTGGGCCGGCATGAAGACCATCCAGGAAATTGTGGAGTCCAGCGCGGCGGTCGACGTGGACCCGCAGCGCGTGCAGATCGTCATGCCCACCGACTTTGTGATGCCCGCCGGTGGCGTGCATATCCGCTGGCCGGACACGGCCTTGGACCAAGAGGCGCGGCTGTTTGACACCAAGTGGTACGCCGCGCTGGCCTATGTGCGCGCCAACCGGCTGAACCACAACGTCATCGAAGGCCCGAACGACCGCTTCGGCCTGATGGCCAGCGGCAAGGCCTACAACGACACGCGCCAGGCCCTGCTCGATCTGGGCCTGGACGACGCCACCTGCCGCCGCGTGGGCATCCGCCTGCACAAGGTGGCGGTGGTCTGGCCGCTGGAGGCGCAGCTCACGCGCGAATTTGCCACCGGCTTGCAAGAGATTCTGGTGGTCGAAGAAAAGCGCCAGGTCATTGAATACCAGCTCAAAGAAGAGCTGTACCACTGGCGCGCCGATGTGCGTCCGCGCGTGGTGGGCAAGTTCACGGTGTCAGACGACGCGGCCAGCCCCTATGGCATCGGCGGTGAATGGTCTGCGCCGGACCCGGCTGCCAACCGCTTGCTGCGCGCCAACGCCGATTTGTCGCCGTCCATGATTGCCCGCGCGATTGCGCAGCGCCTCACAGCGCTGGGTGTGGATGCCGATGTGCAAGCCCGCATGGACGCGCAACTGGCGATTCTGGACGCCAAAGAACGGTCCATGCAGGCGCTGACTTTGGGCGCGCCGTTGCCCGAGCGCCAGCCCTGGTTTTGTTCGGGTTGCCCGCACAACACCTCGACCCGCGTGCCCGAGGGATCGCGCGCGATGGCCGGCATCGGCTGCCATTTCATGACCTTGTGGATGGACCGCTCGACCACGGGCTTCACGCAAATGGGCGGCGAGGGCGCGCCCTGGGTCGGACAGCAGCCTTTTGCGAACGACCGCCATATCTTTGCCAACCTGGGCGACGGCACCTACTTCCACAGCGGCATCCTGGCGGTGCGCCAGGCGATTGCGGCGGGCGTGAACATCACTTACAAGATTTTGTACAACGATGCCGTTGCCATGACCGGCGGGCAGGCGATTGGCGAACGCGCTGAAGGCCACAGCGTGGTGCAGATCGCGCAAAGCATGCGCGCCGAGGGCGCGCAGCGCATCGTGGTGGTGACCGACGAACCCGAAAAATACGAGGGCGTGCAAGGTCTGCCCGACGGCGTGGCCGTGGAGCACCGCGACATGCTCGACGCGGTGCAGCGCATGCTGCGCGAGATCGAAGGCACCACCGTCATCATTTATGACCAAACCTGTGCCACCGAAAAGCGCCGCCGCCGCAAGCGCGGCACCATGGTCGACCCGGCCACGCGGGTGGTGATCAACCCCCTGGTCTGCGAAGGCTGCGGAGACTGCGGCGTGCAAAGCAATTGCGTCAGCGTGGAGCCGCTGGAAACCGACTTCGGCCGCAAACGCCAGATCAACCAAAGCACCTGCAACAAAGATATTTCCTGCGTCAAAGGTTTTTGCCCCAGCTTTGTCACCGTGCAAGGTGGCAGTCTGCGCAAACCCGCAGCAGCGCGCAACGCGGCGGCCCCGAAAACGGGCTTGCCCGATCCGGTGTTGCCCGACTTAGATGCTGCGACCGACGGCGTCTGGGGTGTGGTGGTTGCTGGCGTGGGTGGTACGGGGGTGATCACCATAGGCCAGTTGCTGGGCATGGCGGCACACATTGAGGGGCGTGGCATCGTCACGCAAGACGCGGGCGGCCTGGCGCAAAAAGGCGGTGCCACCTGGAGCCATGTGCTGATCGGCGCAAGCCAGGACGCCATTCGCACGACCCGCGTGGGCATGGCATGCGCGGATTTGGTCATTGGGTGCGACCCGGTGGTGAGTGCGGGCAAGGAAACCTCGTTGCGCCTGCGCGCCGGGCGCAGCCACGTGGTGTTGAACAGCCACAGCACGCCCACGGCGGCATTTGTGAAAAACGCCGACTGGGTCAACCCGGCAGCGGACTGTGTGGCCGCCATTGCCGCGACGCTGCAAGACCCGGCCGCGCTGGGCTGCGTGGACGCCGAGGCCATTGCCACGCAGTTGCTGGGCGACAGCATTTTTACCAACCCGGTGATGCTGGGTTTTGCCTGGCAAAAAGGCTGGATTCCCCTGGGCCAGGCGGCAATCTTGCGCGCCATGGAGCTCAACGCCGTGGCCGTAGAAAAAAACCAGGCCGCTTTCCAATGGGGCCGTTTGGCTGCCCAAGACCCGGTGGCGCTGGCACGGGCTCTGGCACCTGCGCAGGCGGTGCAGTTCATCCGAGCGCCCCGGCCCGCTGCAGGCGATCTGGAAGCGCTAATTGAGAGCCGCGCAGAATTTTTGACCCGCTATCAAAATGCCGCCTACGCCGCGCGCTACCGCGCGCTGGTGCAGCGGGTGCAGCAAGCCGAGGTGGCTGCGGAGCCCGTCAACCAGCAGGCGCTCAGCCTTGCAGTGGCGCGGTATTTGTTCAAGCTGATGGCCTATAAAGATGAATACGAAGTCGCCCGTTTGCACAGCGATGCGGCTTTTAAGCTGCAGATTGCCGCCATGTTTGAGGGCGATTACCAACTCAACTACCACCTCGCGCCGCCGCTGCTCGCCCAGACCAATGCCAAAGGTGAGTTGCAAAAACAACGTTTTGGGGCGTGGATGGGGTGGGCTTTTGGGCTACTGGCACCTTTGAAGTTTTTACGAGGGAGCGCCTTCGACCCGTTTGGACGCAGCGCGGAGCGCCACCACGAGCGCGCGGTTCTGGCGCATTACGTTGCCACACTCGAGTTGGCGCTGCCCCGACTGAACGCGATAACCCTGCCGGATGCAACGG
>CANIRI010000185.1 GCA_947469815.1 Comamonadaceae bacterium
ACGACCTGCCATCCGCACAGGCGCTCAACGCCCAGCTGCGCAACAGCCTGTCGGAATCGCAGATTTACCGCATGGACCACTTTCTGGGCAAGGAGACGGTGCAAAACATCATGCTCATGCGCTTTGCCAACGGCATTTTTGAGCCGCTGTGGAACCGCGACCATATTGACCATGTGCAAATCACCGTGGCCGAGACCGTGGGCGTGGAAGCCCGTGCGGCCTTTTATGAAACCACCGGGGCCATGCGCGACATGGTGCCCAACCATGTGTTCCAGTTGCTGGCGCTCACCGCCATGGAGTCACCCGCCTCGTTTGACGCGGACGCGGTGCGCAACGAAAAAACCAAGGTGCTGGATTCGGTGCACGCGGTCAACCCGGCCACCGACAGCGTGCGCGGCCAGTACGCCGCCGGTGCGCGCGAGGGCAAATCGCTAAAGGCCTACGCCAGCGAAGAAGGTGTGGCCAGCGGCAGCAGCACCGAAACCTATGTGGCGCTCAAGCTCGGCGTGGACAACTGGCGCTGGGCCGGCGTACCGTTTTACCTGCGCACCGGCAAGTCCATGACCAAGCGCCAAAGCGAGATCGTGATCCAGTTCAAGCGCCCGCCGCTCTCCTTGTTCCGCAATACCGCGACCGAGGCGCTCACGCCAAATGCCCTGGTCATCAAGCTGCAGCCAGACGAAGGCGCGATGCTCTCCTTCGGCGCAAAAATCCCCGGCCCGAAAATCGAAATCGGCCAGGTGCACATGGACTTCCATTACAAGGATTACTTCCAGAACGCACCGAGCACGGGGTATGAGACCCTGATTTACGACTGCATGATCGGCGACGCCACCCTGTTTCAGCGCTCTGACAGCGTGATGGCCGGCTGGCGCATCGTGCAGCCGGTGCAGCAGTACTGGGCTGGCGGCAAGGCCCCCTTGGCGCACTACGCGGCCGGATCGGATGGCCCGACTGAGGCGGACAATTTGCTCAAAGAATCAGGGCGGGCCTGGCGCGAACTCTAGGGAAGTCTCAGGAACTCTAGGGATAATGGGGCTCACCACCCCATTTGCGAGTAGCCCATGAACGCCGACCCCTTCGTCCACCACATCACCCACCCGCTGGTCCAGCACAAGCTGACGCTGATGCGGCGCAAGGACGCCAGCACCAGCAGCTTCCGGCGTTTGCTCAACGAGCTGTCCATGCTGATGACCTACGAGGTCACGCGGGACATGGAAGTGACCTATATCGACATCGAGACGCCCATGGAAGCCATGCGCGCGCCCACCATCGATGGAAAGAAGCTGGCGCTGATCAGCATCTTGCGCGCCGGCACCGGCATTCTGGACGGCATGTTGCAAGTGGTTCCCGGTGCGCGGGTCGGCCATATCGGCATGTACCGAGACCCCAACACGCTGCAACCGGTGGAGTATTTTTTCAAGGTACCGCAAAACATGGAAGAGCGCGAAGCCATCGTGGTCGACCCCATGCTGGCAACCGGCAACTCGGCGGTGGCGGCGATTACCCGCATCAAAAAAACCCACCCGCGCTCGATAAAGTTCATGTGCCTGCTGACCTGCCCCGAGGGCATTGCCTGCATGCGCGGCGCCCACCCCGACGTGCACATCTACACCGCCGCGATTGACCGCGAGCTCAATGACCACGGCTACATCATGCCGGGCCTGGGCGACGCGGGCGACCGGATTTTCGGTACCAAATAGCGGATAGCCCGTCCGCGCAATCAGCTGTTGACGGCGACCTTGTCGGCAGCAGGCGGATGCAGCGCCTTGTCCAGCGCCTCGCGGATCGGATCCGCACCGGCCGGGCGCACCAAGCGCTCCACCTCGCGCCCATCGTGCAGAAAAACCAACGTCGGCCAGCGCTTGATTTTGAAAGCTCGACCCAGCGGCCGTCCAGGACCATCCTCGATGCGGTAATGCGCCAGCCCTGCGACCCCGCCCAGAACCTGACCAATCGCCTCTTGCGCGCCCCGGCAGTGGCTGCACCAGTCCACGCCAAACTCCAGCACGGCCGGACCGGTTCCGTAATCCGGAGGCTGGGGCGGCATGGTTTTGTAGCCTATTGCCATGGCAAGCCCCCACCGGTCAGCTCAGGACCGGAATGGCCCGGCAGTCGGGCGCAGGCGCGAGCGCCTTCGGGACACAAATGGTTCATGGTTCTCCAGAAAATCAAAGCCTTGTGGCAACGCATGGCTGCGCTGCACAGGCCCATCATAAGAGACCGGCGCAAGCCGCCCACCCGCCAAGCCGCTCAAGCATCCCGCCGGGCCAGACGCAAAGCCAGTAACCCGGCCACGATGATGATGGCCGCGCCCGCCACTGTGGTCGCCCGCGGCACCTCGGAAAAGAACAAAAACCCCCAGAGTGGAGCCCACAAAATGCCGGTGTATTCAAAGGCCGTGACCGTACTGGCACGCGCCACGCGGTAGGCATTGGTCAAAAACAGCATGCCCGCCGATGCCACCACGCCGCAGGTGGCAATCAGCAAGCCATCAGTGAACGTGGGCATAACCCAAGGCCGGACCAAAAACTCCACGCTGGGATGCGCTGCCTCGACCACGCCCAATTGGTGCAAGACCAGCGCTACCAAACCAGCCCCGATGAAGAAGAAGGCGTTTTGGTAGAAGGCCATCACCGCCGCCGACAAGGTATCGCCGAATTTGCGCGCCATCAGCATGGCCAGGCCGTAGAGCGCGGCCGCAGCCAGCGACAGCAATGCGGCGGGCTCGAACAAACCGCTGCCGGGTTGCAACATCACCGTCACGCCGCCAAAACCCAGCAGCACGGCAGCCCACACCTTCCAAGGCGTGTGCTCGCCCAGCAAAGGCGCAGCCAGCGCGGTCACAAACAGCGGCACCGTGAAATACAGCGCTACGGCGTCTGCCAACGGCAAAGCGGGAAAAGCCATGTAGTAGGCGGTGTACGCGCCAAACATGATGATGGCGCGCAAAGTCAGCGTGCCCAGTCGCGTGGCAAAAATGGAGCGCCAGCCGCTTTCGCGCTGCACCAGGTACAACAAAATCGGACCCGCCACGCAGGAGCGGATGAAGACCACCTCAGTCAGCGGATAGCCGCCGCTGACCCGTTTGATGATGGCGTCCTGCGCCGAGAACACAAAAACGCCCAAGCACAAATACAAAATACCCCGTGCGGGGTTGTGGTTGTCGGACATGAAGCGTTGGGTTGGCGAGAGCAGTGCGGGTGTGGCCTTCAGTGTACCGCCCGACTTGTGCGCAGGCATCCGGTGTAGCGGTGAATTACCATGCGCGCGGGGCATCGCCCTTTTTGCGATGTCACAAGGCACTCCATGAAAACCATCCCGCGCACCGCCCTCTGGCTCCTCACCCTGCTGACCCTGCTACCCGATCTGGTATCGGCCCAGACGGCGCCCGAAGACTTCGCCCCCATGCTGTCTGCCACGCACCGCTCGCCGGGCAATGTGGCGCGCGATAGCCACCGCCATCCGGCACAGACCTTGGCTTTTTTCGGCGTGCGCCCGGATAGTACGGTGGTCGAAATCCTGCCCGGAAGCGGCGGCTACTACATGGAAGTTCTGGCCCCATGGTTGCAGCAAAAAGGCCAATACATCGCAGCCAACCGCGATGAATCGCTGCCACAGTACCTACCCGATCACCAGAAATTTTTGCAACGCCTGAAAGCCGAACCGGCGCTTTACGGCAAAGTGCTTGTCACCCAATTCCGGGCCGATCGCCACCCGATTGCGCCACCGGGTAGCGCCGACTTCGTGATCAGTTTTCGCAATCTGCACAACTGGATGGACCAGGGCGAACTGCAGGAATCCTTGCGCGCCTTTCATCAAGCGCTCAAACCCGGCGGCGTGCTGGGCATCGTCGACCACCGGGGCCGCACCGACCAGACCCAAGCCGAGCAGATGGCCAACGGCTATGTACGCGAAGACCTGGCGATCCAACTGATTGAGCAGGCCGGTTTCCGCTTGGATGCACGCTCCGAAGTCAACGCCAATCCGCGCGACACCAAAGACCACCCCGAAGGCGTGTGGACCTTGCCACCGACCTACCGGCTCAAGGACAAAGACCGCGAAAAATACCGTGCCATCGGCGAAAGCGACCGCTTCACTTTGCGTTTTGTGAAACCGTAAGAGGGAAAAGCACCATGGGAATCTGGATTGAACTCGGCGTTTTTCTGCTGGTATTCGTGTTCGCCATTCACCAGTTCCACGACTTGAAACAAGAGAAGCGCAAACGCGAGGCCGCGCGCAAGGACATGACCGCGCCGCCACAGTAGGCGGAAACGGCAGACGAAAAAAAAACGCGCCGGGTTAGCGGCGCGTTTTTCAGCGAAGATTTCGCGTGATCAGCGGATCACAGACAGAACTTGCAGCTTGCCGCCTTTGATGGTTTGCATAGTCAGAGCGCCATTGAGCACGTCGCCTTTGTTGTCAAAGGAGATCGCGCCGGTCACGCCCTGGAAGTCTTTGGTTGCAGCCAGAGCAGGCAAGTACTTGGCAGGGTCGGACGAACCGGCCTTGACCATGGCAGCAACCATGATGCGCACGCTGTCGTACACATAGGGTGCGTACACCTGCACTTCTACGCCGAACTTGGCTTTGAATTTCTTCTCGAAATCGGCCTTGGCGGCTTCAAATTTGCTGCCCTTTTCAACACCGCCGGCTTCCGCGCAGAAGACCTGGTCGTCGGACACTGCGTCACCCGCAAGCTTGACCAGCTCTGCCGAGCAGATGCCGTCGCCGCCCATGAACTTGGCGTTGATGCCGAGCGATTTCATCTGGCGCAGCATCGGGCCTGCGACAGCGTCCATGCCGCCGAAGAACACGACGTCAGGCTTCTTGCCCTTGATGGTGGTCAGGATGGCGTTGAAGTCGGTCGCTTTGTCGGTGGTGAATTCTTGCGCAACGATGTTGCCGCCAGCAGCTTTCACCGCTTTGCTGAACTCTTCTGCCACGCCTTGGCCGTAGGCGGTACGGTCATCGATCACGGCAATGGACTTGCCTTTGAGGGTGTTGACAGCGTACTTGCCCAGCGTGCCACCGAGTTGGGTGTCATCAGCCACCACGCGGAAGGTGGTCTTGAAGCCCTGGCGGGTGTACTTGGGGTTGGTAGCGGATGGCGAAATCTGGGGGATGCCAGCGTCGCTATAGATTTTGGAAGCGGGGATCGATGTACCGGAATTCAGGTGGCCGATCACGCCGGAGACATTCGCGTCCACCAGTTTCTGGGCAACGGCAGTGCCTTGCTTGGGATCGGCTGCGTCGTCTTCGGTCATCAGCTTGAGGGTGACTTTTTTGCCACCGATGGTCACGCCT
>CANIRI010000186.1 GCA_947469815.1 Comamonadaceae bacterium
AGCTCTCTGGTGATGTTGCCGATTTTCGAATTTGGAACCGAAGCGCAGCGCCAGAAGTACCTGCCCCGCCTGGCCACCGGGCAGACCATTGGCTGCTTCGGCCTGACCGAGCCCAACCACGGCTCGGACCCGCAAAGCATGGTGACGCGCGCGCAGAAAGTGGCGGGCGGCTACAAACTCAGCGGCTCCAAAATGTGGATCAGCAACAGCCCGATTGCGGATGTGTTTGTGGTCTGGGCCAAAGAGGTCACCGAGGGCGGCACGGTGGGCCCGATCCGTGGCTTCATACTGGAAAAAGGCATGGCCGGCCTATCGGCCCCTGCCATCCACGGCAAAGTGGGTTTGCGCGCCAGCATCACCGGCGAGATCGTGATGGACGGCGTGTTCTGCCCCGAGGAAAACGCCTTTCCTGAGGTGCGCGGCCTCAAGGGTCCGTTCACCTGTCTCAACAGTGCGCGCTACGGCATCGCCTGGGGCGCGTTGGGCGCGGCGGAGGACTGCTGGCACCGTGCCCGCCAGTACACGCTGGACCGCCAGCAGTTCGGCCGCCCGCTGGCCGCCAACCAGCTGATTCAAAAGAAGCTCGCCGATATGCAAACCGAAATTTCGCTGGGCCTGCAAGGCTGCCTGCGCTTGGGGCGCATGAAAGACGAAGGCACGGCGAGCGTGGAAGTGACATCGATCTTGAAGCGCAACTCCTGCGGCAAGGCGCTGGATATTGCGCGCATGGCGCGCGACATGATGGGCGGCAACGGCATCAGCGACGAATTTGGCGTGGCCCGCCATCTGGTGAACCTGGAGGTGGTCAACACCTATGAAGGTACGCACGATATCCACGCCCTGATTCTGGGGCGCGCCATGACCGGTATCGCCGCATTTGCAGGCTGAACGGCCGCCCCGCGCGGCGCTTAGCCGTTGATCCGCAGCTCGCGGATGCGTTCCTCAAAATAGCTGCCCACGGTGTAACGCTCGGACAGCACCACCTCTTTGCGCGGGTGCAAAAAAAGCGGCAACGAAACCCGTGATTTGCGCGCCGCCGCACCCACCGGGTTCAGCACCCGGTGCACGGTGGACGGGAAGTAGCGCCCCGAGGCCTCCTCCAGCATGTCGCCGATATTGACGATCAGCAAGCCGAAGTCGCAGGGCACGTCGTGCCAGCCGCCGTCAGTGCCCAAGACCTGCAAGCCCGGCTCGGTGGCGGCGGGCAGGATGGTCAGCAAATTGATGTCGCCGTGCGGCGCGGCGCGCATGGCGCCCGGCTCCTCCTGGCCGGTCAGCGGCGGGTAATGCAGCACACGCAGCAGCGTGTGCTCGCTGCCCTCGAGCATGTCGGGCAGAGGCTGCGAATAGCGCGCGCGCACATCCGGCGGTGAGCCGTCTTGCACCCACTGCAGCAGCGTGCTGGCGAGTTGCTTGCCGCGCGTGTAGTAGCGCAAGGCGGCGTCACTGACCTGCGCCGGGTACTGGCCCCAGGGGTAGATGTGGAAAAACTCTTTGACGTCTTTCTTGCTGTGGTTCTTCGCCGTCTCTGACACGGCGGTAGAAAAGTAACCGTCATGCGTATCGGGCTTGAAGGGGTAGCTGTTTTTGGCGTCGCTGTGGAAGAAACCCAGCCACTCGGCATAAATGCCGTCCACCAGCGCCTGGTCCAGCGGGTGGTTTTTCAGCACCGCAAAGCCGGTCTGGTGCAAGCTGGCGACAAAGACGCGCGGCGCGTCGGCGTCCAGAAAATCAACAATGGGGAGATGCGGTGCGGGCATGGGGCTATATGGAGCGTTAAGGCCGCAGCCAATCACCGAGCATGGTGCGCGTGAACACATCGGCTGCGCCGGTATGGTCGACCTGCATGCACACCGCAGTGGCCGGGGTCTGCGGATCCCAACCGGGCTGGGGGTAGGGAATGGTTTTGCGCCGCAGCACGGTTTGCCCTTGCGCCAGCCCGTCAGCGACCACGCGCACACGGCCGTGTTCCAAACCGAAGAGCCCGGGATTTGTCAGGTAAATAAAGGCCAATACATCATGGCCAAAGCAGCCGTGAATGGCCGCTACATGGGGATACAAATCGCTGTAAAACCCGGCGTAAAAATTGACGGCGTGCAGCAGGGTTTCGGTGGCAGGATGCTGGTGGTGCGCGGCGATTCGCGCAAACAAACTGACCGGCAAAATGAGCCGGTGCGTCACGTCCAGCCCGACCATGGTGATCTTCCAACCGGCGTTGAACACAATGTCAGCGGCGTGCGGATCGTTCCAGACATTGGCCTCGGCCACGGGTGACACATTGCCCGGCTCCAGCACGGTCCCGCCCATCACGATGACTTCTTGCACCAATTGCGGCAACTGCGGCTCCAGCAGCAGCGCGGCCGCCAGATTGCCCAAAGGCCCGACCGCCACCAGCGTGATCTCTCCGGGATGGGCGCGCGCCATGTCCACGATGAACTGCGCCGAGGGGCGTGGGTCCAGCACCAAACTGTGCGGCGCGCGCTGCGGCAACAAATTACCCAAGCCGTCGTCACCGTGGATGTGTGCCGGTGGCGCTTCGCCGGGTTTGACCCAGGGCCGCCCTGCGCCACGGGTGACCGGCACCGCGCGCCCAGCCAGCGCGCTCAGGTACAGGGCGTTGGTGGCAGCCTGCTCCACCGTCACATTGCCGAAGGTGGTGGTGATGCCGACGATCTCGATGCCCGGATGCGCCAGGGCGTAGTACAGGGCCATGGCGTCATCGACGCCGGGGTCGGTGTCATAAATGACTTTGCGGGGCGCGGAGGTGCTCATAGCGGGGGATGGTTATGCAAAAACTGGTCGACTTCGCCGACATGGGGAACGCTGGACTGCGCGCCCATGCGGGTGCAGGCCAAGGCAGCGGCGGCGCTGGCGCGGCGCAGCGCGGCCGCCATGTCAGCACCCGCGCTCCACGCCGCCAGCAGCGCGCCGCAAAAGGTATCGCCCGCGCCGGTGCTGTCCACCACGTCCACCGCAAATGCGGCTTGCTCATAGACCTGTCCGTGGTGGCGCGCAACACAGCCGCGCGCGCCCAGCGTCACCACCACCGTGGCCGATGGCAGCATGGCCATGCGCGCCGCCGTGTCGCCCACCGGCCCGGTCAGCGCGGCGAGCTCACCTTCGTTGACGATCAAGACATCCACCACATCGAGCAGGCTTTGCGGCAGGGCGCGCGCCGGTGCGGCGTTGAGAACCACGGTGACCCCGGCCGCGTGCGCCGCCTGCGCATACGCCTTAACCGTATCCAAGGGAATCTCCAGCTGCATCAGCAGATGGCTGAAGCCCTGCAACGGTGGCAGATGCTCAGGCCGCAGGCTGCTGTTCGCTCCGGGTGCCACCGTGATGGCGTTTTCGCCTGCGTCGGAGACGCAAATAAACGCGGTTCCCGTGGGTTGCCCGGCCGGGCGCACCGCATGCAGTTGCACCTGCGCACCGGCCAGCGAAGCTTCCAGCGGTGCGGCAAATGCGTCGGCCCCCAGGCCGGTCAGGAAATGGGGCACAGCCCCGCCCGCGCGGGCGCAGGCCACCGCCTGGTTCGCGCCTTTGCCGCCGGGAAACGTCTGAAAGTCCTGCCCCAGCACCGTCTCGCCCGGCGCGGGAATGTGGTGCGCACGCACCACAAAGTCCAGATTGGAGGAACCGGCGATCAGAATCATGCGGGGCTCGATTGCGATGAAAAATACCGCTGCGGCGTCAGCGCGCGCGGTTGCTTCAGGCGATTGTGACGGATACCTTTGGGCAGCGGGAAAACGAGTTTGCGACCGTGGCTTTCGTTTATGGGTACCATTTGCACCGCACCCCGTTCCCCACGTGCTTAAACCCCCAAAATCTCAAGGAGTTCCCCATGCAGTTTTCCAGCATTGCCCGCCTGAGCCTGGTCTGTGGCGCCATCGCCGCTTCGTTCGCAGCGGCGGCCGAGCCGGCCATCGTTTACGACATGGGCGGCAAGTTCGACAAGTCGTTCAACGAAGCCGCCTATGTGGGCATGGAAAACTGGAAGAAGGAAACCGGCAAGCAGTACCTGGAGTTTGAGATTGCTAATGAATCGCAGCGCGAGCAGGCGATCCGCCGCATGGCCGAAAAAGGTGCCAGCCCCATCATCGGCGTGGGCTTTTCGCAAGCCTCGGCGATTGAAAAAGTTGCCAAAGAATTCCCCAAGCTCAACTTCGTAATCGTCGACATGGTGGTGGGCCTGCCCAATGTGCAGTCGGTGGTTTTCAAGGAGCAGGAAGGTAGCTTTCTGGTCGGTGCCATGGCCGCCATGGCCAGCAAAACCGGCAAGGTCGGCTTTGTGGGTGGCATGGACATTCCGCTAATCCGCCGCTTTGAATGCGGCTACGCGCAGGGCGCGAAATTCGCCAACCCCAAGGCCGAGGTGTTTGCCAACATGACCGGCACCACCGGCGCGGCTTGGAACGACCCCACACGCGGCGGTGAATTGGCCAAAGCCCAGTTCGCCAAGGGCGCAGACGTGGTGTTTGCTGCCGCCGGCGGCACCGGCGTCGGCGTCTACCAGGCCGCCAAGGACGGCGGCAAGCTGGCCATCGGTGTGGACAGCAACCAGAACCACCTGCAGCCCGGCACCATGCTGACCTCCATGCTCAAGCGCGTGGACGTGGCGGTGTACAACGTTTCTAAATCCTTCGCCCCCGGTGTCACGGTCTTGGGTCTGAAAGAGGGTGGTGTGGACTACGCGATGGACGCCAATAACGCCAAGCTGGTGACGGCCGATATGAAAAAACGCGTCGATGCCGCCAAGGCCGACATCATCAGCGGCAAGATCAAGGTCACCGATTACATGGCCGATAACGCCTGCAAATATTGAATAAACCCATGCCTCTGGCGGTGCAGATGCGCGGCATCTGCAAGCGCTTTGGCGCGGTCGCGGCCAATGCCGATGTGAGCCTGGCGGTACGCGCCGGCACCGTGCACGGCATCGTGGGAGAGAACGGCGCGGGCAAGAGCACGCTGATGTCGGTGCTCTACGGCTTTTATCCGGCGGACAGCGGCACCGTGGCGGTGTTCGGCACCGAAGCACAAATCCACAACGCGGACGACGCCATTGCCCTCGGCATTGGCATGGTGCACCAGCATTTCATGCTGGTCGACACCCTGAGCGCGCTGGACAACGTGATGCTCGGAGCCGAGCCGCATTGGCTGCTGCACAAGGCAGCAGCGCCGGTACGCGCGGGGCTGGAGTCGCTCATGCAATCCACCGGTCTGCGCGTCCCCTTGGACGCTCTGGTCGCCGATTTGGCGGTGGGTGACCGCCAGCGACTGGAGATCCTGAAAGCGCTGTACC
>CANIRI010000187.1 GCA_947469815.1 Comamonadaceae bacterium
CGGTGGGTGTGGCGCTGTCGATGCTGCATGGGCTGGCCTGCGTGAGCTACCCCGGCGACCAGGTGGTCTCTGGCGTGGCGATCAACATCATCGCCGCCGGGCTGACGGTGGTGCTGGGTATTGCCTGGTTCCACCAGGGTGGGCAGACCCCGCCTTTGGCCTCCGGCATACGTTTGCAGCCCCTGCTGCCGCACGCCGGGGATGCGCTGGCCTTTGTGCCGCTGTTGGGGCGGGTTGTGGGCGAGGCGCTGGTGGGGCACAGCGCGCTGGTTTATGCGGCCTATGCGCTGGTACCCGCGAGCTGGTGGCTGCTGTTTCGCACCCGTTTTGGTCTGCGCCTGCGCGCCGTGGGCGAGAACCCGCAAATGGTGGACGCGGCCGGTGTCTCGGTGGCCGGGTTGCGCTACCGGGCGCTGGCGCTCAACGGCCTGCTGTGCGGATTGGCCGGCAGCTATTTGGTGCTAGCCCAAAGCGCCAGCTTTTCGCCGCATATGACGGCCGGGCGCGGCTTTATGGCGCTGGCCGCGCTGATCTTCGGGCGCTGGCATCCGGTGGGCGCCTTGTGGGCCTGCTTGCTGTTCGGTTTTCTCGACGCGGTCGCCATCCGGCTGCAAGGGGTGGCGCTGCCCGGCGTGGGCGAAGTACCGGTGCAAGCCATCCAGGCCCTGCCCTACCTGCTCACGGTGGTCTTGCTGGCCGGCTTCATCGGCAAAGCCGTCGCACCGCAGGCGATTGGCAAACCCTATGTGAAAGAGCGCTAGCTTGCGCACAAGCGGCAAGGCGCGGTAAGATTCTTACCTGTTGAAGTAAGGATAACCATGAAAATCACCAGCAAGGGACAGGTCACGATTCCGCAAGCCGTGCGCGAGAAAGCCGGTTTGCATCCACACAGCGAGGTCGAGTTTGAGGTGCGCGACAACGGCGAGGTCATCTTGCGCGCCGTCACCGCCCCTGCCACCACCGCCCGTGCCGCCTTCGCCCGGGTGCGCGGGCGCGCCAACGCACTGCAATTCAAGGACATGGGAACCGACGAATTCATGGCGTTTTTGCGGGCCTGAGCCGTGGCAACGAGCGCACTGCGCGTAGCCGAGCCGGACGCACGCTACCTGGTGCAAGCGCTGCCGCGCGGCACGCTGGTGGACAGTTGCATCTTGATCGACGTGCTGGCCGACGATGCGCAATGGGCCGACTGGTCGCTGGACCAACTGGAACACTGCGCGGCGCTGGGGCCGTTGGTGATCAACCCGCTGATCCTGGCCGAACTGAGCCCGCGCTTTGAGCGGGCCAGCGATCTGGAAGCCGCCTTGGCCGGCCTGCCACTGGTGCGTGAAGCCCTGCCCTGGGACGCCGCCTTTTTGGCGGGCCAAGCCTTTAAGGTCTACCGACAGACCCAGGGCAACAAAACCTCACCCATGCCGGACTTCTACATCGGCGCGCATGCGCTGGTCGGCCATCTGCGGCTTCTCACGCGGGACGCTGCGCGCTATCGCAGTTACTTTCCAAATCTGACGTTGGTCGCACCCTAGGCCCTGCACGCAAGGGGCTCAACCGCCCAAAGCCTCCCAGCGCTCCAGCGCCACCATCAATTCCGCATCGATATCGGCCGCGCGCTGCGTGCGTTGCAGGGCCAACGCGTTGTCGCGGGCGTACAGGCTGCCGTCGGCGAGTTCGGCGTGGATGGCGGCTTGTTCGGCTTCCAGCGCGGCAATCTGCCCGGGCAGTGCTTCAAGTTCGCGCTGTTCTTTGTAGCTGAGCTTGCGGGTTTTGGTGGCGGGCGCAGCAGGAGTTGACGAGGTAGGCGCTGGCGGAGGTGGGGCTTTGGCAGCTTCGTTGCGTTCGTAATGAAAAGCCTGCGCGCCCTTTTGGCCCTTGGCCTGGGCGATAGCGTTGGCGCGTTTGCTTTGGATCAGCCAGTCTTGTACGCCGCCTTCAAACTCGCGCCAGCGCGCATCACCCTCAAAGGCGATGGTGCTGGTAACCACGTTGTCCAAAAAAGTGCGGTCGTGGCTGACCAGAAACACCGTACCGTCGTAGTTTTGCAGCAAGTCTTCGAGTAGCTCCAGCGTGTCGATGTCGAGGTCGTTAGTCGGCTCGTCGAGCACCAGCACATTGGCCGGACGCGCAAACAAGCGCGCCAGCAACAGCCGGTTGCGCTCGCCACCGCTCAAAGAACGCACGGGGGAATTGGCCCGCGCGGGTGAGAACAAAAAGTCGCCCAAATAGCTTTTGACGTGCTGGCGGCGGTTACCGATTTCGATCCACTCGCTGCCTGGGCTGATGAAGTCTTCCAGCGTGGCGTCCATATCGAGCGCGTTGCGCATCTGGTCGAAATACGCCACCGCAATATTCGCGCCCTGGCGCACCGTTCCCCAGGGGCTGTGGCCGGGTTCGGGCGCGGGGGCGTTGGCCGGTGCCGGGTCGGATTTGAGCTCGCCCAGGATCAGTTTGAGCAGCGTGGTTTTCCCCGCGCCGTTGGGGCCGAGCAAACCGATTTTGTCGCCGCGCAAAATCGTTGCCGAGAAGTCATGCACGATTTTGCGGTCGCCAAAACTCTTGGACACATGCGTCAACTCGGCGACCAGTTTGCCGCTGATTGCGCCGCTGTTGACATCCATATTCACGCTGCCAACCACTTCGCGGCGTGCCTCGCGGGAGGCGCGCAAATTGTCCAGGCGCACGATGCGCGCAGTCGCCCGGGTGCGGCGGGCTTCAACGCCTTTGCGAATCCACACCTCCTCTTGCGCCAAGAGCTTGTCGGCGCGGGCGTTGATGACCGCCTCTTGCGCGAGTTGCTCTTCTTTTTGCAGCAAGTAGGCCGCGAAGTTGCCGGGGTAGGACAACAGCTTGCCGCGATCCAACTCGACGATGCGGGTAGCCACGTTGTCCAGAAAAGAGCGGTCGTGGGTGATAGTGATGATGCTGCCCATGAAATCGACCAGCAAACCCTCCAACCATTCAATCGAATCCAGGTCTAAGTGGTTGGTCGGCTCATCGAGCAGCAGCACATCGGGTTGCGCCACCAGCGCCTGCGCCAGCGCCACGCGCTTTTTGGTACCGCCCGACAGCGTGCTCACAATGGCCTCGGGATTCAGGTGCAGGCGCTGCAGGGTTTCGGTGACGCGCTGCTCCCAGTTCCAGCCGTCCAGCGACTCGATCTCGCTTTGCATTGCGTCCAAGTCGCCGTGGCCCTGGGAGTATTCGTCGATCAGGTAGCGCACACGCTGCAGGCCTTCGGCCACCGCGTCGAAGACGCTGGAGGCCGCGTCAAGCTGCGGCTCCTGCGTCACGTAGGCAATGCGGGTGTTGCTTTGCACCTGCACCAAGCCGTCGTCGGGCTTTTCCAGCCCGGCCAGGATCTTGAGCATGGACGATTTGCCCGTGCCGTTGCGCCCAATCAGTCCAACGCGTTCGGCGCTTTCCAATGAAAAACCTGCATGGTCTAGCAGGGGTACGTGCCCAAAAGCGAGTTGGGCGTCCAGAAGGGTAATCAATGCCATGTTGGCGGGGATTATCCTTTGCGTGTTTTACACAAGCGGACATTGCCATGACACACCAAAACCAAAGGGTCTTGATCACCGCCGCCGCATCCGGTATTGGGCTGGTCATGGCCGATGCTTTTGTGGCGGCAGGCGCCCGCGTCTACATCTGCGACGCCGACGCAGCGGCCCTGCAAAGCGTCCTGCAGACGCGCCCCCATCTGCGCGGCATGTTGTGCGATGTCGCGCAGGAAGCGCAGGTTCGCGAGTTGTTTGTGCAGGCCACCGCGCACCTGGGCGGGCTGGACATCATGGTCAGCAACGCAGGCGTGTCCGGCCCCACCGCCAATGTGGAAGACATGGCCTTTGCCGATTGGCAGCGCTGCGTTGCGGTGAACCTGGATTCGGTATTTTTATGCGCCCACTTTGCCGCGCCGATTTTCCGCGCGCAGGGCAGCGGCTCCATCGTCAACATGTCGTCCACCGCAGGGCTGTTTGGGCTGCCGCAACGCGCGCCTTACACGGCAGCGAAATGGGCGATTCGTGGCTTGACCAAAGCGCTGGCGCAGGAACTGGGGCCGGCAGGGGTGCGGGTGAATTGCATTTGCCCAGGCTCGGTATCGGGCGATCGCATGGACCGCGTAGTCGCGGCCCAAGCGGCAGCCACCGGCGCCAGCCTGGAGGCGGTACGAGAGGAGTTGACGCGGGCAGCGTCCTTGCGCACCTTTATTGCGCCGCAGGACATCGCGAACATGGCCTTGTTCGTGACATCGAACGCCGGCGCGCGCATCAGCGGCCAGGAACTGGTGGTTGACGGACACACCGAGACCTTTTGACAAAGGTCTGCGGCACGCCGCTGCTGCAGAGGCTTATTTGCTGCTGGGGAAGCTGAACATCGTGCCATCGCGCACGCCCGCCGAGGGCCAGCGCTGGGTGATGGTTTTGCGCTTGGTATAGAAGCGCGCCGCATCAGGCCCGTAGGCGTGCAGGTCGCCAAACAGGCTTCGTTTCCAGCCGCCAAAGGAGTGGTAGGCCACCGGCACCGGCAGGGGAACATTGACGCCCACCATGCCAACCAAAATGTTATCGGTGAAGTAGCGCGCGGCTTCGCCATCGCGGGTGAAGATGCAGGTGCCGTTGCCGTATTCGTGGGCGTCGATCAGGTCCATCGCCTCTTGCAAGGTCTTGACGCGCACCACGCCGAGCACGGGGCCGAAAATTTCTTCCTGGTAGGTCACCATGCCGGGCTTGACGTTGTCAAACAGGCAGGGGCCCAAAAAGTAGCCTTCTTCGTGGCCGGCAATCTTGACGCCGCGCCCGTCCACCACCAGCGTTGCGCCTTCGCGCACACCCTGGTCGACATAGCCTTTGACCTTCTCGAAATGCGCCTTGGTCACCAGCGGGCCCATGTCCATGCCGGCTTGCGTGCCGGGGCCGACTTTCATTTTGGCGATCTCGGTTTTGAGGCCGGCGATCACCGCATCTGCGGTTGCGTCACCCACAGCCACCACCAACGGAATCGCCATGCAGCGCTCGCCACAGGAACCGTAGGCCGCGCCCATCAGCGCGTTGACCGCGTTGGCGACGTCGGCGTCAGGCATGACCACAGCGTGGTTCTTGGCGCCACCCAAAGCCTGCACCCGCTTGCCGTGCGCACAGCCGGTGGCATAGATGTATTCGGCGATTGGCGTGGAGCCCACAAAGCTCACGGCTTTGACGCGGGGGTCGGTGAGCAGCGTATCCACGGCTTCTTTGTCACCGTTGACCACGTTCAGCACGCCGGGTGGCAAG
>CANIRI010000188.1 GCA_947469815.1 Comamonadaceae bacterium
AGCCAAACCTTGAGTCAAATAGAACAAGAGTTGGAACATTTGCCTGCACGTCAACGAGAAGCCTTCTTGCTGCGTTATTGGGAGGAGATGGATCTGGCCGAGACGGCCGCCATCATGGGCTGCTCACAAGGCAGCGTGAAAACGCATTGTTTCAGAGCAGTTGCAGCTTTGTCAAAAGCGTTGAAAATAAGGGGAATCACACTATGACAACCAATCGTTCAGACATGCCCGCCAAAGCAGCCCCATCACAGGCCGATCAATTCGGACAACGCCTCAGCGCGCGGCTGAATTCGGGCGCCCAGAACCTCGACCACGACATCACTCAACGACTTCGCGTCGCCCGGGAACTGGCCGTCGCCCGTTTGGCTACGCAGCCAGGCTTGGTATCCGCAAGCCAGCGGCACGGCGCTGTGCTGTCGCTAGGCGGGCCACTGGGTGCTTGGGCGAAGTTGTCCACCCTTTTGCCGGCGCTTGTACTGCTTGTCGGCCTGTTTTGTATTGACGCAGTACAAGACCAATTCCGGGCTGACGAATTGGCCGATGTGGACTTAGAGCTGTTGACGGCCGAGTTGCCGCCTGTTGCCTATACCGACCCAGGCTTTGTTCAGTTTTTGCGCTCCACGGTCCGGGACTGACACGACAGCCCATGTCCTGCCGCGCACTTCAAGCTCCCACGCAATGGACAGCCTACGGTCGCGGGCTGGGCTGGGTGGCGCTGTGCGCATTGGCGCTGATAACGCTTTCCAACCAAGCTGCCGCCGCGGACGCAAACCCTGAAATCAGCCCACTGGCCACAAGCGCAGCCCCCACGCTGCCGCCCATCACAGCGCCGAAGTGGACCGATCTGCTGGAAACCGAACGGCAGGTGTTGCAGCCCCTGGCCCCGGTGTGGGATGACATGTCGACCACCCGCCGCAGAAAATGGCGCTCTATTGTTAAAAACTACGCCCAACTCAGCCCGGCGGACCAGGCCAAGATCCGCGAGCGCATGGGTGAATGGGCGCTACTAAGCACCAAAGAGCGGCAGCTCGCCCGGCTGAACTTCGCCAAAAGCAAAAATGTGAACCCGCAGGAACTGGCCAGTAACTGGGAAACCTACCAATCGTTGAGCGAAGCCGACCGCAAGGCACTTTCGGACCGCACCCCGCCGGTTCCGGCCGGTGCTGCGATTGCCCCTAAGCCCATTCCCAAAGAAAAACTTGCCACCATTGCGGTCACCCGCCACAGCACAGATGCCCAGCGGGCAACGGCCAGCGCCGAGCAGCCCATAGACCGCAAGACTTTGCTGCCGCTGCGGCCCGCGACGCCGGCAAAACCGGCATCCCCTGGCGGTGCCTGAAGCAAGGGGGCAGCCAGGGGCGCCAACCGACCCCGCGCCCGAACCCATCGAACTACGGGCTCCCGCGCTGCTCCCGCGCATGGGTAGCTGGCTCTACGAAGGCCTGCTGCTGTTTGGCGTGATTTTTATCGCCGCCTACCTTTTCGGAACCCTAACCCAGACCCGCAACGCCATGAACAACCGGCTGGCGCTCCAGGCATTTTTGTTCTGTGTGCTGGCGGTTTATTTCGTCTGGTTCTGGACCCGCGGTCAAACCCTGGCCATGAAGACCTGGCGCATCCGCGTGGTCGATGTCCGGGGCGTGGCGCTCACTCAGAAACGCGCCCTGCTGCGCTATCTGCTGGTCTGGATATGGTGTGTCCCACCGCTGTTAACGGCTTATCTCCAGTCCTGGGGTCTTGGGGGCACCAGCGGGATATTTTTCGTTTGGGTGGCAGTGTGGGCCGCAATGAGCCATTTGCACCCCCATAAGCAGTTTTGGCACGATGAGCTGGCCGGCACCCGGCTGGTGGACTACCGGCCCGCAGGCTGAGGCCGGATCAGACCGCTGTTTCGTCCTGCTCGCCGGTGCGGATGCGCACCACCCGCTCGACGCTGGTGACGAAAATCTTGCCGTCACCGATCTTGCCGGTGCGCGCTGCGTTCACGATGGCGTCAACACAGCGGTCCACATCCTCGGTTTTAACCACCACCTCAATTTTTACCTTGGGCAAAAAATCAACCACGTACTCGGCACCCCTATAGAGTTCAGTGTGCCCTTTCTGGCGGCCAAAGCCTTTGACCTCGGTCACGGTCAAACCGGTCACGCCGCAGTCGCCCAGCGCCTCGCGCACTTCTTCCAGTTTGAAGGGTTTGATCACGGCGGTAATTTGTTTCATTGTTGTCTCCGGAAGATTAGGCTGTCGGCGCACCACACGGCTTCAGCCGCGGAATCGGTTGGTAATAGGATAGCGCCAATCCTTGCCGAAGCTGCGGTGGGTGAGCCGAATGCCCGGAGGCGACTGGCGGCGCTTGTACTCGTTGACCCGGATCAGCTGCGTCACGCGCTGCACATCGGCCCTGGAAAAACCCGCTGCAATGGCCGCCTCGGGACTGCCGTCGTTTTCCATGTAATGGGTGATGATCGCATCGAGAACCTCGTAGGCGGGCAAACTGTCCTGATCGGTTTGGTTGGCGCGCAGCTCGGCGCTTGGGGGCCGGGTGATGATGCGCTCAGGGATCGGCTGGGTTCCGCTGCCATACGGGTCATGCAGATTGCGCCAGCGCGCCAGCGCAAATACCTGGGTCTTCAACAAGTCCTTGATCACCGCAAACCCGCCCGCCATGTCGCCATACAAGGTGCAGTAGCCGGTGGCCATTTCTGACTTGTTGCCCGTGGTCAGCACCATCGCTCCGAGCTTGTTGCTCAGCCCCATCAGCATGGTTCCGCGGATACGGGCCTGGATATTTTCTTCTGTGGTGTCTTCGGCGCGGCCTTCAAACAGCGGATTCAGCGAAGCCTTGAATGCGGCGAATTCGGGTTCGATCGAAATTTCGTCGTAGCGCACACCCATGCGGCTGGCCATTTCGCGGGCGTCGATCCAGCTGATATCGGCGGTGTAGGGCGAAGGCATCATGACCGTACGCACCCGCTTCGCGCCCAGCGCGTCCACGGCAATGGCTAACACCAGCGCCGAATCGATACCGCCTGACAGCCCCAGCAACACCCCGGGAAATCCGTTTTTTTCCACATAGTCGCGCACGCCCAGCACCAGGGCATCCCACAGATCCAGTTGCTCCGCGCGCGCAGGCTCGACCGCCCCGGACAGCCTCAGGCCGCCAGCCATTGGGCTCGTATCAACCATGAACAGCGACTCGGCAAAGCTGGGAGCCCGGGCCGCCAGCGCGCCGTCGGCGGCCAATGCAAAGGAGTGGCCTTCAAAAATCAACTCATCCTGCCCGCCCACCAAATGCGCGTACACCAACGGCAGGCCGCAGCTGCGGGCCCGCTCGGCCATCACCGCTTCGCGGGCATAGCCTTTTCCAACATGAAAGGGCGAGGCGTTGATCACCGCCAGCATCTGCGCCCCGCCAGCGAGTGCCGCCTGCGCCGGTCCTTCGAACCAGGCGTCTTCGCAAATCAACAAACCCACGCGCACGGAGGTGTCGCCCGACCCCACTTCAAAAACGCAGGGCGTGTTTCCAGGGGCGAAATAGCGGCGCTCGTCGAAGACCTGGTAATTCGGTAACTCTTGCTTGGCGTAGGTGGCAATGACCTGTCCCGCGCGCACCACCGTGGCACAGTTGAAGCGCGCCTGGACGCGCACCGAGGCGGTGCGACGGTCACCGCCGCTGGGGTGGCCCACGACCACACTGAGTCCCTCCAGGTGGGCTAGCGACCGGGCCACGTGTTGCACCGCATCCTCACAGGCTTGCACAAACGCCGGGCGCAAAAACAGATCTTCAGCGGCATATCCGCAAATCGACAACTCGGGGGTCAAAACCAGACGCGCACCCTGCGCATAGGCTTGGGTGGCTGCGGCGACAATGCGCTGCGCGTTGCCACTTACATCACCCACCACGAAGTTGAGTTGGGCAATGCAGATTTTCAGATTCATGGGGTGGAAGAGGTCAACATGCGCAAGGTCGAAGGTGTTTTGGATTATGTCATTCGGGTGGTGGAAAGCCCCTCGGCCATCGACGCCATCCAATGGGACGCGCTGCTGACCCTGCAGGCGCAATCCAGCCCCTTCATGCGCCATGCCTACCTTGATGCGCTGCATCAGAGCCACAGCGCCTGCGCGCGCACCGGCTGGAGCCCGTTTTTCATCACGCTCTGGGACGGCGACACGCTGGCAGCGGCCTGCGCGGTCTATGTGAAAAGCCACTCCTACGGCGAGTATGTGTTTGACTGGGCCTGGGCCAATGCCTACCAGCAGCATGGGCTGGCGTATTACCCCAAAGCCACCGTGGCCGTGCCCTTCACCCCGGTGCCCGGGCCACGGCTTTTGGCACGCGATGCGCAGGCCCGGGCGTCGCTCATGGAAGTTGTATTGGCTTGGTGTGAATCCAAAGAACTGTCGTCTTTGCACTTGCTATTTGGCACCGAGGATGACACCGCCAGCTGCGCCCAGGCCGGCCTGATGCTGCGCCACACCGTGCAATTTCACTGGACCAATGCGACACCCGCGTACAGCAGCTTCGAGCCATTTCTCGCAACCCTGACGCAGGACAAGCGCAAAAAAATCCGCCAAGAGCGGCGCAAAGTGCGTGATGCAGGCGTGGAATTCATCCACAAGCAGGGCGGCCAGATTTTGAGCAGCGATTGGGATTTTTTCTACCGCTGCTATGAGCGCACCTACCTGGAGCACGGCAATGCGCCCTACCTGAGCCGTGATTTTTTCCAGCGCATGCAAGACACCATGCCCGAAAACTGGCTGCTGTTTCTGGGCATGCGCGATGGGCAGCCGATTGCTTGCAGCCTGATCGCGCTCAATGACCCGAACGACCCGCAGCGCGTGGCCTATGGCCGCTACTGGGGCGCGCTGGAACGGGTCGACTGCCTGCACTTTGAGGCCTGCTACTACCAGCCGCTGGAATGGTGTATTGCCAATAGCTACCAGCGTTTTGAAGGCGGCGCGCAGGGCGAACACAAAATGGCGCGCGCGTTGTTGCCAGTCAAAACCAGCAGCGCACACTGGCTGTCGCACCCGGCTTTTGCGGACGCGGTGGCGCGTTTTCTGGAGCGCGAAGGCGCCGGGGTGGAGGACTACCTGGAGCAGCTGGAGGCGCGCAGTCCCTTGCGCGCAAGCGAGCAACGCGCCCCGAACATCCTCTGATCAGCCTTGGGATTTCTGGTAGTTGGCAATGCCTTCGAGGATTTCCTGGTGTGCTGATTCGGGGCCTTCCCAACCCAGAATCTTGACCCACTTG
>CANIRI010000189.1 GCA_947469815.1 Comamonadaceae bacterium
ACGTCGGGCTGGAGCGCGAGCTGCTCCGACCCAAAACCCTCGATCAGATTGATACCCAGGGCGCGCAACTGGTCGCTCATGGGTGGGTAGACGCCCGCATCACACCCGGTGACCCGGTGACCCGCCTCCCGCGCCAGCGCCGCCAGCCCGCCCATGAACGTACCGCAAATACCCAGAATATGAATGTGCATCAGCGGATTCTAGGTGCGGTACTCCGCCCGGCAAGGCAGATCGCAGGCAGCAGGGCACAATGGCGCAATGCATGGGATCCAAGATGAAATAGCCGCAGTTGCCGCGCGCCTGGTGGTGGAGGAAGGGCTGGACTTTGGCAGCGCCAAACGCAAAGCGCTGGCGCACTTGGACCTGCCCGAGCGCAGTGCCCTGCCCGACAATGGGCTGCTAGAGCGCGCCGTGGAGGAATACATCGCGGTGTTTTGCCCGGAGGAACAGGCCAAGGAACTGCACGCGCTGCGCCTGCTGGCAGCGCGTTGGATGCGCCGATTGCAGGCCTTCAAGCCCTTTTTGAGCGGCGCGGTGTGGTCGGGTATTGCAACGCGTAGATCCGATATTTATCTACAATTGTTCTGTGAAGACAGCAAAATGACCGAAATTGAGTTGATTAATCTCAACATCCAGTTCAGTCCCCGGCGCGTGAAAGGCCTTTTGGGTGACCCGGTGGACGCGCTCAGCATCCACGCCTGGAGCGAAGAACTGGGCGAGGACATTGGACTGCACCTGATGGTGTACGACTTGGACGACCTGCGCCGCGCGCCCAAGAGCGATGCGCGTGGCCGGCGACTGCGCGGCGACTTGCATGCGGTGGAACAATTGCTGGAGGCGCACAACGCATGACAGATTCCTTACCCCAAGCCACCCCCGCCTCGCCAAGGCGCCGCAACTTGGTGCTCGCGGTAGGCGCGGGCGCAACCCTAGCCGGCGTGGGGCTGGCGGCCTGGCGCAATACGCACCTTGCCCAACCGGTGGCTGAACCCTTTGCTGGATTCTGGGCCCATCAATGGACGGCAACGGACGGCAAAATGCTGCCAATGGCCAGCTTTATGGGCAAACCTCTGCTAATTAACTTCTGGGCGACATGGTGCGCCCCGTGCGTGGAAGAGCTGCCCATGGTCGATGCATTTTTTCAGGCGCAGCAACAGTCGGATTGGCAAGTTTTAGGCTTGGCGGCGGACAAACCGAGGAACGTACAGGATTTTTTGCAGAAAATGCCCTTGCATTTCCCGGTCGCGGTGGACGCTATGCTGGCCACGCAATGGGCCCGTCAATTGGGCAACATCGCTGGCGGACTGCCTTTTTCGGTGGTGATCAATTCCGCCGGCGAAGTGGCCCAGCGGAAGATGGGCAAGTTGACTGCGGCCGATTTAACTGGCTGGTCGGCAATAAAGTAGGCTTTCTGCATTCATTTTTCATCAATTTCGGCTAATTTTCTTCTTCATTCAAGCATTGTTGACAATTTAGAGCAGATCTAATTTGTTTACACTGCGGGCTGGCGCAGGGAGCGATTCTTCTTACAAACACACTTGATCGGGGGCTCTATGGACTTACGAAAACTCAAAACACTGATTGACCTGGTATCGGACTCGAACGTGTCGGAGTTGGAGATCACAGAGGCCGAAGGCAAAGTGCGCATCGTCAAGGCCATGGTGCATGCCCCGGCCGTTGCCGCTCCTGGCGTCGCAGCGGCGCCAGTGGCCGCGGCTCCTGTGGCGCATGCGCCCGCGCCCCTGGTGGCAGAGGCACCGCCAGCCGAGCCACTTCCCGACCCTAGCCACCGGGTTACCTCCCCGATGGTGGGAACTTTTTACCGGTCGGCGAGTCCGGGTGCCAAAGCCTTTGTGGAGGTCGGCGATACGGTGAAAGAGGGCGAGACCATCTGCATCATCGAGGCCATGAAAATCCTCAACGAAATTGAGGCCGACAAATCCGGCACGGTCAAAGAAATTTTGTGTACCAACGGACAAGCGGTGGAGTACGGCCAGGCTTTGCTGATCATCGAATAAGCGGGCTACTCGTTCCATGTTCAAAAAAATTCTGATCGCCAATCGTGGCGAAATTGCGCTGCGCATACAGCGCGCCTGCCGCGAACTCGATATCCGCGCGGTGATGGTGTACTCCGAGGCGGACCGCGAGGCCAAATATGTCCGGCTGGCAGACGAGGCCGTTTGCATCGGCCCGGCGGCTTCTGCCCATAGCTACCTGAATATGCCGGCCATCATTTCGGCCGCCGAGGTGACCGACGCGGAAGCTATCCACCCCGGCTACGGCTTTTTGAGCGAAAACGCGGACTTTGCGGAGCGCGTGGAGCAAAGCGGCTTCCAATTCATTGGCCCCACAGCCGCATCCATCCGCATCATGGGCGACAAGGTGTCGGCCAAGCAGGCCATGATCCGGGCCGGCGTGCCTTGCGTACCCGGATCCGAGGGCGAACTCCCGGACGACCCGGTGCAACTGCGCCGTATTGCCAAGAGCGTGGGTTACCCGGTCATCATCAAAGCCGCTGGCGGCGGCGGCGGGCGCGGTATGCGGGTGGTGCACACCGAAGCAGCGTTGGTGAATGCAGTGGTCATGACCAAAGCCGAAGCCGGCGCAGCGTTTGGTAATGCCGCGGTCTATATGGAGAAATTCCTGCAAAACCCCCGCCATATCGAAATCCAGATCTTGGCCGACAAGTTCAAGAATGCGGTGTACCTGGGCGAGCGGGATTGCTCGATGCAAAGACGGCACCAGAAAATCCTAGAGGAGTCGCCGGCACCGGGCATCAGCCGCAAGCTGATTGAGCGCATTGGCGAGCGCTGCGTGGCTGCGTGCAAAAAAATCGGCTACCGGGGCGCGGGCACTTTTGAATTCCTCTATGAAAACGGCGAGTTCTACTTTATTGAAATGAACACGCGCGTGCAGGTGGAGCACCCGGTGACGGAAATGGTCACGGGCATTGATATCGTCAAGACGCAAATCATGGTGGCAGCCGACATGAAGCTGCCCTTCACCCAGCGGCAAATCGAGATGCGGGGGCATGCGATAGAGTGCCGCATCAACGCCGAAGATCCTTACAACTTCATGCCGTCCCCAGGGCGGGTAACCACCTGGCACACCCCGGGCGGTCCGGGCGTTCGGGTGGATTCACATGTGTATGCCAACTATTTTGTGCCGCCCTATTACGACTCCATGGTGGGCAAGCTCATCACCTACGGCGACACCCGCGAGCAGGCCATGGCGCGGATGCGCTGTGCGCTGCTGGAAATGGCCGTTGAGGGCATCAAAACGAATATCCCCCTACACCGCGAATTGATGAATGACGCCAAATTCATGGCCGGTGGCACCAATATCCATTATTTGGAACATTGGCTTGAGCAGCACAAACGCTGAAGCCGCATCAAGCCCATGTTTGAGTTGCTTCTGGTGTGCCCGCAGGCCGAAGTGGATGCGGTCAGCGACACCCTGGAGGGGCTTGACGCCTTGAGCGTGAGTGTCGAGGACGCCGACGCCGGCTCCGATCAGGAAAACGCCTTGTTTGGCGAGCCCGGTATGCCGCCTCCTGCCCAAGCGTGGGAACAGTCGCGGGTGACCGCGCTGTTTAACGATTTAGCCAGCGCCGAAGCGGCCCACCGCGCAGTGCAGCAACTGCATGGCACCGAATTCAGCCACACGGCGATACAAGCCGTCCACGAACAGGATTGGGTGCGGCTGACCCAATCGCAATTTGACCCCGTGGAAATCACCCCCGAATTCTGGGTGGTCCCGAGCTGGCATACGGCTCCGGAACAAGCGCGTACGGTTCTGCGGCTCGATCCCGGCCTGGCTTTCGGCACTGGAACCCATCCCACCACCGGCATGTGCCTGCGCTGGATCGCGGAACACCCGGGACAGGCCAGTGTGCTGGACTACGGTTGTGGTTCCGGCATCCTGGCCATCGGCGCGGCCTTGTGCGGTGCGGGCACGGTGGTGGCTGTGGACATCGATACGGCAGCGGTACAGGCCAGCCAGACCAATGCAGTAGCCAACGGCGTGCACATCGCCAGTGGTACGCCGGAGCTGGCCGTCGGCAGGTACAGCTTGGTAGTGGCCAATATTCTGGCAACGCCCTTGAAAGTGCTGGCGCCCTTGTTGTGCAGCCACGTGGCCCAAGGCGGGCGCTTGCTGCTTGCCGGCATTTTGGAGCGGCAGTGCGAAGAGCTGACGCAAGCTTATGCGCCCTACTGCGCCCTGGAAGTACTTGACAGCCGCGAAGGCTGGATCCTGATGTCCGCCACCCTATGAGCATCATCACGCAGTGCCCCCAATGCGCGACGCAGTTTCGTGCCACGCCCCAGCAACTGCGGGCTTCTGAGGGCTGGGTGCGCTGCGGTAAGTGTGACCAGGTCTTCGACGCCAGCGTGCATGCCGTCAGCCAGCGCGCAGTACCAACGCCCGAGGCCGATGCCATGGTTCCGTTGCGCGCGGAGTCACCCTCACCCCAGGAAGAGACCGCTGCGCTCGACCCACCTACAGCACCAGTTGAAACACTTTTTTCTGACCTCACACCCGATCCGGCGGATGCGCCGTCGCGCTGGACCGGGCGCGTATGGCTGGGTGCCGCACTGCTGCTGGCGCTGCTGCTTCTGGGGCAGTGGGTGGGGCACGACAAAAACATGTTGGCAGCGCGTGCCCCAGCCCTTCGACCGGCTCTGCTCGGGATGTGCGAGGTAATTGGCTGCGTACTCGAGGCCCCGCAATCGCCGGAATTTCTCCAAATTGAAGCATCGGCCTACGATCCCTTGGGCGAGGGTATGTACCGACTGAGCCTCACCCTTCGTAATCGGGCCAGTTGGGCTATTGCCCATCCAGCGATTGAGTTGACCATCACCGATGCGTCTGAGCGACCACTGGTCCGGCGGGTGCTGCTGCCCGGCGACCTGGGCGCTCAGGGCGAACACATGGACGCCCTGAGCGCCCAAGAGCTCACCATCTATTTGCGCAGCACACTGGCCATTTCGCCCGGTTTATCGGGCTACCGGCTCACCGCGTTTTACCCATAAAAAAACCCGGCACGAATGCCGGGTTTTTTTCCCTTCATGCAAAGCTTCAGGGTTTCTTGCCGCTCGGAAAAGGCCATGCAGCACGCGGATGCAGCGTGGTCTGGGCGACAGGGGCAGCCTTCTTAGCTGGAGCAGCTTTCTTGGCTGGAGCAGCTTTCTTGGCTGGAGCAGCTTTCTTGG
>CANIRI010000190.1 GCA_947469815.1 Comamonadaceae bacterium
GCCATGGGCTACGCGCTTGGTATCGATACCGGCGGCACCTTCACCGACGCGGTGCTGCTCAATGCAGCGCGCGAAGTGGTGGCCGCTTCCAAAAGCCTGACCACCCGTTTCGATCTGGCGCAGGGCATTGCTTCCTCGCTGGACGGCTTGCCAGCTGACTGGCTTGCGCAAGTGGAATTGGTGTCCTTGTCGACCACGCTGACCACCAACTCGGTGGTGGAGGGCAAAGGCTCCCCGGTGTGCGCCTTGTTGCTGGGCTACGACGCGCATCAAATCAAGACCAGCGGGCTGATGGATCTGCTGGGTATGGAGGCGATTGAAAGCCTGCCCGGCGGCCATGATGCGGGGGGCGTGGCCTTGGCCGCGCTGGACGAGCCAGCCTGCCGTGCTGCCATTGCCAAGCATGCGAGCCGGGTCTCGGCTTTTGCGATCTCAGCGACCTTTGCGGTGCGCAATCCGGCCCATGAAATGCAGGTCCGCGCCTGGGTGCAGGAGCTGTGTGATGTGCCCGTGACCTGCGGCCACGAGCTGGCTTCCAGCCTGGGCGCGCCGCGCCGCGCGCTGACTGCCGCGCTGAACGCGCGCATGATTTCGCACGTCAAAACCCTGATCGATTCGGTGCAGCGCACCCTGGCGCAGCGGCATATTGACGCGCCGCTGATGATTGTCAAAGGCGATGGTTCGCTGATCAATGTGGCCAGCGCCCTGCAGCGCCCGGTCAGCACGGTGTTGTCCGGCCCGGCCGCAAGCGTGCTGGGCGCGTGTGCACTCAGCGGCCTGCAAAACGCCATCGTCGCCGACATGGGCGGCACCACCACCGATATTGCAGTGGTGCGCGGCGGCTTGCCGGCTCTGAGTTTTGACGGCGCGATGGTCGGCAATTGGCGACCCATGATCGAGGCGGTCAAGGTGTACGCGATTGGCCTGGGCGGCGACAGCGAGGTGCGCCTGCAAGGCGGCGAGGGCTTGACCATAGGCCCGCGACGGGTGCTGCCCTTGAGTTTGCTGGTGCACCAGCATCCGCAGTTTCTGGCGGTGCTGCAGCGCCAGCAAAGCGAAATACCGCACGCCAGCCAGATGCGTTTTGCCCAGGCCTTATCGGCCGATCCGGCGCATTTGGGGCGGCTCAATGATTCCGAGATGCGCGCCTGGGAGCGCCTGTGCAAGGGCCCGGTCGACCTGGAGGCCGCCAACATCAACGACCGCGATCTGGCCCGCGCCGTGGCGCGGTTGGAGCGCAAGGGCTTGGCGATTTACACCGGCTTCACCCCCAGCGATGCGGCGCATGTGCTGGGCATGTCAGACCACTGGAATGCCGAGGCCGCCATCTGCGCTGCGCGCATTTGGGCGCGCCAGATGCGGCATATGTACGGCCTGGGCAAGTGGCCGCTGGGCGATGCGGTGGCACCCGCACGCGATGTGGTGGCCAAGGTCACCGACACGATTTGCCAGAAGCTGATCGAGGCGGGTTTAAACGACGCCGGGCAAATGAACGAGGCCAACGCGGGCAAGGTTGCGACCCTGCTCACCGCGATGGCCCTGGGGCGCAATGCTTCCGGGCCCGCAACCGCCGCCAAGCCGGTAGACGCTGACGTACAGCACCCGGTTTTTGCGCTGCAGTTTTCGCCGGACCTGCCACTCGTGGGTGTGGGCGCGCCGGCTGGCAGCTATTACCCGGCCGTGGCGCTGGGCCTGGGCGTGCAACTCGTCGTACCACCGCATGCGCATGTGGCCAATGCGGTGGGTGCGGTGCTGGGGCAGGTGGCGCAGCGGGTACACATCACCGTGACGCAACCGGTGCGCGGCATTTTCAAAGTTTTCACACCGAGTGGCCCGGTGGATTTCCGCGTGCTCGACGAAGCGCTGGCCCATGCCCGGGCCCTGGCCGCCGACGAGGCGCGCGCCCGCGCGCTGGCAGCAGGCGCGGCGGCGGTGGAGTTGTCTTTCGGGCAGCTGGATAACCGGGTGGAAAACGAGATTGATGGCGATGTGTTTTTTGAATCCACAGTGAGCGTCACCGCCAGCGGGCCGCCGCTGCGCAAGCAGGTCGCGGCGTAAATGGTCGCGCGCGCCGCCCTGTCCACGGCCTTGCGGGCCTACGGGCTGCATATGCGCGGCGGGTTTTGTCCGGATTCGGCTGAGGGTTTGCAGCTGCCCGATGGCCGCGCGGCGGCTGTGTTGTGGCTGGTCGGCAATGTGGGTGGCTCTTTCTGGGACACGTTTGCCGCTTCGCCCTTTGCAAGTGATGGGCTAGAGCATCCTTTAGACCGCTGGAGCCGCCATGTCGGCGATACCCTCGCAGAGAAATTCGGCGGCCTGGCGCTGTACCCGTTTACCGGGCCACCGGAACAGCCCGGCTACCACCCGTTTCAGCAATGGGCAGCGCGCAGCGAACCGGTGCACACCAGCCCGCTGATGCTGCGCATCCATCCGCAACACGGCTTGTGGCATGCCTACCGGTTTGCACTGCTCTTCCCCACACTGGAGCCGGTCGACCGCGACGCACTGCGCGCGCCGGTGCAGGGCGACAGCCCCTGCCTGTCCTGCGAAGACCAGCCCTGTTTGACAGCCTGCCCGGTTGATGCATTCGATGGCCAGGCATTTGCCGTGCAGCGCTGCAGCACCCACCTGCACAGCCCTGCTGGAACACACTGCATGGAAAACGGATGCCAAGCCCGCAAGGCCTGCCCCGTGGCGGCGGATTTGCGCTACGCACCCGCGCAAACGGCTTTCCATATGGCGGCGTTTGCGCGGGCGCGGGTCTGATAGGCTCGCCGCCTTCGTTGGAGGGAACGGCTGTGTTGCAGTGGATTCGAGTGCTCAGTGTGTGCTTGCTTGCAGGGCTTGGGGCATGTGCCCATGTGCCAGGCGATGGTGTTGCGCCGGTGCCCGCCGGAGCCACCGCCTGGACGCCAGAGCAAATTGCGCGCTGGCAGCCCATGCAGCTGCCGGGCAAGCGGCTTACCAGCTATTCACTGGGCGAGCAGGCGGGTCTGGCAGCGGTACGCGCCGAGGCGGAGTCATCCGTCAGCATGTTGCGCCAGCCGCTGCGCGTGGAGCCACAAGAGATGGGCCACCTGGCGTTTTCCTGGAATGTGCCGGCCTTGATCGATGGGGCCGATGTCGGTCAGCGCCAGAGTGACGACTCGCCGGTCCGTTTGGTGCTGGCCTTTGATGGGGATCGCAGCACCTTCTCCGCCAAGAACGCCATGCTCAGCGAATTGGCGCACGCCATGACCGGCGAGCCCTTACCTTATGCGACCTTGATGTATGTGTGGTGCAACACCCGCCCGGTGGGCACGGTGGTGCACAGCCCCCGGACCGATCGCATCCGCAAGCTGGTGGTCGCGTCCGGACCGCAGCAGCTCAACCAGTGGCTGCATTTCCGCCGCGATGTACGGGCCGACTTCGAACTGGCATTTGGTGAAGCGCCGGGCGCTCTGCTGGCGATTGCCCTGATGACGGACAGCGACAACACCCGATCCAATGCGCTGGCCTGGTATGGCGGAATTGCTTTGAACTGATGGTTAGGACTTGGCGTGTACCAGCGCTGCGATGGCGTTGAGCGAGTCGACTTTTTCCACATCGAATTCCAGGTCGGAGAAGGTCAACGCAAAGGCTGTTTCCAAAAACAAAATCAGATTCATCATGGAAAAAGAATCCAGCCTGCCGCTTAAAAAAAGCGAATCGCCATCGGCCAGTTCCTGCGTGTCGCCGTGCAGCCGCAGCGCCTCTTGCAGGTAGGCGCGCAGTGTGTCAAAAACTTCCCGGTTCATATCCAACTTTCTAGTTCAGGCCGAACAGGGACAGCAAAAATCGCAGCCGCTGCTCAAACGTGTGGTCACGCGTGCCGTCTGAGAATACACGCAGCAAGACGACGAAGGACCAGATAAACAAGAATGCATACAGGCGCCCGGCCAGCGTGGCCGAGGGCCGGTAACCCATAGACGCGCGCACTTGCGATAAGCCCACGCCGATGGCCAGTACGAAGCTGTAAAACAGATAGCTGCTGAAGCTGCTGATGGCACCCCACAGGCCTTCTACCGCGATGAGATGGATGTCGGCCATGAAGTGCCACAGCGCATTGCCCACGCCGGCCGCCATAAAGGTGGCAGTGAACATCCGCAGGCGGGGGTGTTGACGGAACACTTTGAAGAAGGTGGGGATGAAGAAGAGGTCAACCAGGATTTCCTTGAAATAGAAATGGAAACGGTTGAAATACTCCATCAAGGTGCGCGACTCCAGCGGTCGCCAGGATCCGCGCGGCAAGCGGTACCCGGCCATGCGCGCCAATCCGATGAACAAATGCGCCCAGATAGCGATTTGCAAGGCGTAGCGAAAGGTGCCGTAGATCAGAACTTCCCAGCCGGTGGCAATCGGCAGGGGCTGGCCTTCGACAAAGGCGTCGATGGCGTTGATCAGGCGCGGCAGCGCCAAATAGTCGCTGAAGAACCAGGTCAGTACCTGGCTGAGCAGCAGCAAAAAATTGGCCCACAACAGCAGCTTGACGCCCTTGATGTGCGTGATGGCTTGTTCGCGCGGCAAGGGGGAGAAATGCTTGCGCAAGTAGCCAGCCCCTTTGCCAAAGGGCAAATAGTTATGGCTCCAGAACGGCCGCTGCACCGCCATTTGCATCGCCGGTGGGTCGGCTGCGCGTCCGCGTAAATCGGCAATGGCCAGCGGAAAAAACCAGACAAAAGGTGTGAATACCACCAACATGGACCACACCAACACCCGCAGCAGCCCGTGGTCGACTTGCGGTGCGGACAGCACCAGCAGCGCGACCTCGACCGCCAGCATGCACACAAAAGGGCGTCGCGACAGCAGACCATCGGGCCTGCTGATCGCGTGCTGCATCGCCAGCCACAAGCCACCCATCATCATGAGCAGCGCGCCCACGGCCAGCAGTTCGGGCGACAGCAGCAGGTAGTGTTCCTGCGCCATGACGTACTGGATTTTTTCAGCGAAATCGTTGTCGTCTGTGGCTGCCTCAAACAGGGTCAAGCCCCAGCTGGCCATGAACAGGATCCGAGCCCGTTGGTCGGCGTAGGCCATCACGGCCCATGCGGCGGTCACACACAGCGCCGCCGTCCAGGCGCTCAGCAGGGGCAGCACGGCCAGGTACGCGATACCGTAGAGGCAAAACTTGCCAGACGCAGTCTGGGCGAACGCGACCACGCGTTCAGATTGCTCGATGGCGA
>CANIRI010000191.1 GCA_947469815.1 Comamonadaceae bacterium
ACTTGCGCGACATCGCCGAGTCACAAGGTGGCTCGCTGATTGAGCGACGCACGATTGAGCAGTTTTTTGACCCCGAGAAGAACATGTTCTTGCCGGATCGCTTCATCAAAGGTGAATGCCCCAAGTGCCACGCCAAAGACCAGTACGGCGACAACTGCGAGGTATGTGGCGCGGTGTATGCCCCCACCGATTTGATCAACCCGTTCTCGGCCTTGTCAGGGGCCAAGCCTGAATTGAAAAGTTCTGAGCATTTTTTCTTCAAGCTGTCGGATCCGCGTTGTGTTGAGTTTTTGCAAAACTGGACGCAAGACGGCAAGCTGCAACCCGAAGTGGCCAACAAGGTCAAAGAGTGGTTCAGCGTGCGCACCAACCCCGATGGCTCCACCAGCGAAGGCTTGGGCGACTGGGACATTTCACGCGACGCACCCTACTTCGGCATCGAGATTCCGGACGCGCCGGGCAAATATTTTTATGTCTGGCTGGACGCGCCCGTGGGCTACCTGGCCTCGCTGAAAAACCTGCTGAATAAGCGTGGCGAAGACTACGCCGCCTATTTGGCGCAACCCGGGCTTGAGCAGTACCACTTCATCGGCAAGGACATCGTCACGTTCCACACCCTGTTCTGGCCTGCGATGCTGCATTTCAGTGGCCGCAAAGCGCCTGACAAGGTGTTTGTGCATGGCTTCCTAACAGTGAATAACGGCGAGAAGATGAGCAAAAGCCGCGGTACCGGCCTGGACCCGCTCAAGTACCTGAGCCTGAGCATGAACCCCGAGTGGCTGCGCTATTACCTGGCGGCCAAACTCTCGGCGCGCAACGAGGACATTGACTTCAACGCCGATGACTTTATGGCGCGGGTGAACAGTGATTTGATTGGCAAGTTTGTGAATATTGCGAGCCGGGCGGCGGGGTTTTTGACCAAGCGCTTTGAGGGCAAACTGAGCACCGACTTCGGCCCGCAAGGCTTTGCGCTGCTGAGCGAGTTACGTGAAGCCTCGGACGGCATTGCCGCCCTGTATGAAACACGCGAGTTCGGCAAAGCCACCCGCGAAATCATGCTGATGGCCGACAAGGTGAACGCCTATGTCGATCAAAACAAGCCCTGGGACTTGGCCAAGGACGCTGCCAACGACCAAGCCCTGCACCAGGTCTGCTCTACGCTGGTGAACACTTTCGCCGTGCTGGCGCGCTATCTCGCCCCGGTCTTGCCATCGCAGGCACATTCGGTCGAAGGCTTTACCGGCAGCGATATGAAAGACTGGAACGCCGTTGCGTCCGAAGTTGTCAGCATCCAGCCCTATCAGCACCTCATGCAACGCGTCACCCCCGAACAACTTGACGCCCTCTTCGAACCGCCTGCGAAATCGGGATCTGACCCCAATTTCTCCGGCTCTGAAGCTGGTTCATCTGCCGGAGTTTTACTCCCCCCAGGCGGCGAAGACATCGCACCCGCCATCTCCATGGACGACTTCGCCAAGATCGATTTGCGCATCGCCAAGATCGTGAACTGCGAAGCGGTGGAAGGCTCGGTCAAGCTGCTGCGCCTCACGCTCGATGTGGGCGAGGGCCGCATGCGCAATGTGTTCAGCGGTATCGCCAGCATGTACAAGCCCGAAGACTTGATCGGCCAACTCACCGTGATGGTCGCCAACCTCGCGCCGCGCAAAATGAAGTTTGGCGTGAGCGAAGGCATGGTGCTGGCGGCCAGCCACGCGGATGAGAAAGCGCAACCCGGCATCTACATCTTGAACCCCTGGCCTGGTGCACAGCCCGGCATGCGGATTCACTGATTTATGCAGAGCCATACACCAGGGGCCACGCTGCACTTTGACGTCTTGATTGTCGGCAGCGGCCTGGCAGGCCTGAGCGCGGCGCTCTTACTGGCGCAGCAGAACAAACGGGTAGCCATCATCACCAAACGCGCAGTGCGCGAAGGCTCCAGCGGCTGGGCGCAAGGTGGGATTGCAGCCGTGTGGGACAAGACCGACAGCTTCGCAGCGCACGTGGACGACACGCTGGTAGCCGGTGCCGGTTTGTGCGACCTGGCGGCCACGCAGTTTGTCGTCGAGCAAGCGCCCAACGCCATTGCCTGGCTGCAGACACTGGGCGTGCCCTTTTCTGAGGAAGACGGGCAGCTGCACCTGACACGCGAAGGCGGCCACAGCGCGCGGCGCATCGTCCATGCTACCGACGCCACGGGCGCAGCCGTGCAGCGCACCCTGATCGAGCGGGTGCAGACCATGCCGCAGATCACACTGTTCGAGAACCACACACTGGTCGACCTGATCCACACCGACAAGCTGGGCCACAACGGCGTGCCCGACCGGCGCTGCGTAGGCTTGTATGCCTTGGATGCAGAGAGCGATGAGGTTCTGACCTTCTCTGCGCCGCACACACTCCTGGCTACCGGCGGCGCGGGCAAGGTCTATCTGTACACCACCAACCCGGACACAGCCACCGGTGACGGCATTGCCGCGGCCTGGCGCGCGGGCTGCCGGGTGCAGAACATGGAGTTCATCCAGTTCCACCCCACCTGCCTGTACCACCCGCACGCGAAATCTTTTTTGATCAGCGAAGCCGTGCGCGGTGAGGGCGGACGCCTGCTGCTGCCCGACGGCACGCGCTTTATGCCCGGCCACGACGCCCGCGCAGAACTGGCTCCGCGCGACGTAGTGGCCCGCGCCATCGACTTCGAGATGAAAAAAGGTGGTTTGGACTGCGTGTACCTGGACATTTCGCACCAGCCACTGGCCTTTATCCAGGAACACTTCCCCACCATTTACGCGCGCTGCCTGGAACTCGGCATCGACATGAGCCGCCAGCCGATACCGGTGGTGCCCGCTGCGCACTACACCTGTGGCGGCGTGCGCACCGACCTGCACGGCCAGACCGACCTGGCGGGCCTGTATGCGATTGGCGAAGCGGCGTGTACCGGCCTGCATGGGGCGAACCGGCTGGCTAGTAACTCGCTGGTTGAATGCATGGTGTTTGCCCGCGCGGCCAGCGAAGACATCGCCCGCCAGAGCGCCCCCACCGTGCCGCCGCTGCCTGCCTGGGACGACAGCCGCGTGACCGACGCAGACGAATCCGTGGTGATTTCGCACAACTGGGACGAACTGCGCCGCTTCATGTGGGACTACGTGGGCATCGTGCGAACCAACAAGCGCCTGGAGCGCGCCGCGCACCGCATCGCGCTGCTGCAGGGCGAGATCCAGGAGTTCTACGCCAACTTCCACGTCAGCCGCGACCTGCTGGAGCTGCGCAACCTGGTGCAGGTGGCCGACCTGATCGTCCAAAGCGCCCTCGCCCGCCACGAGAGCCGGGGCCTGCACTTCAGCCGGGATTACCCGGGGATGCTGGATGCGGCGATGCCCACTACGCTGGTGCCTGAGCGGCGGGATTGATCACCACAGCAACTGCAGCGCCCCCTCCAACAAGCGCAAACCTCGCGCGCCCACGCTGCGCGCCTCGGCCTCATCGTGGGTAACCCAGACCACGGCCATGCCGGCCTGGGCTATGCGCTGCTGAAACTCGGCACGCAGGGTGTCGCGCAATGCCGCGTCCAGCGCGGAAAAGGGCTCATCCAGCAAAAGGATGCGCGGCGCTGTGATCAGCGCACGCGCCAGCGCCACCCGCTGTTGTTCGCCACCGGAAAGCTGCCAGACCCGCGCCAACGCGTGCGCCTGCATGCCAAAGCGCTCCAGCAGCGTGTTGGCCTGGTTACGCGCCTGCGCGCTGCGCAGGCCCTGCTCGATCAGCCCGAAAGCGACGTTGTCCTGCACGTTCAGGTGCGGGAACAGCGCAAAGTCCTGGAATAACAAACCGCACTGGCGGCGGTGCGGCGGCAGCGCAGAGATATCGCGCCCGTCCAGCCACACCTGACCTGCGTCGGGCGCTTCCAATCCGGCAATGATTTTCAACAAGGTGCTCTTGCCGCTGCCCGACGGACCGAGCACTGCCACGGTTTCACCCGCTGCCACCTGCAAGTCCAGACCGCGCAACAGACTGCGGGATTCGCCGCGCGCGGGCTTCCAGGTTTTGCTTATGGCGCGCAACTCAAGCATGCTCACCCTCCCCGCCCGAATCCGCGCCCCATGGCCATTCCAGCAATATAAACACCGCTAGCGCCAGCGCCATCAGCGCACACGCCAGCACCAGCGCTGCGTCATAGCGGGATGCCCCGGGCTGGCTGAGCTGCTCGTACACCAGCGTGGTCAGCGTGGCCCATTCGGGGCGGCTCAAAAACAAGGTGACCGCAAACTCGCCCACGGCGGTGGCGGCGGCAAATGCCATACCGCGGCGCAGCGCCGGTTGCAGCAAAGGCCAGGTGATACGCCAGAACGCGCGCCAGGGGCTGGCCCCCAGCGTGCGCGCGGCGGCCAGGTAGTGCGCGGGCATGCCGTCCAAGCCCGCCGCCAGCGATGTGGCGACAAAGGGATAGGCCAGTAGCGCGTAGGCCGCGACCAGCAGCGGCGCGCTGGCGGTCCATGACGGGTACAGCAGCAGCAAGCCAAAGGCTACTAGGATGGGCGACACCACAAACGGCAAAAAAGCCAGCACACGCAGCACGGCCCAACGTTGCGCCGCCAGCGCGTGGCAAACGCCCAGCACAGTGGCCAAAGCCAAGGCGCAGGCCGAAAAACGCAGCGTATTCCACAGCGCGTGCAGGGTATCCGGGTCCGCCAGCACAGCCCAGGCCTGCGGCCCGGCCGATAACGCCCGCCAGACAATCGCCGCAACCGGCGCGCCGCACAGCAGCCCCAGCACCGAGACACAGCCGACAACCGCTAACCACTGCCCCAGGCTGCGCGGGCGCTGCCGGGCAATCCGGTCTGCGCGCACGGGCGTGGCCAAGCGCCGCTCCAAGGCTGAATACGCCAGGGCGCACAAACCAGTGGTCAGCAGCATCCAGCCGGCCAGCACTCCGGCTTGCGTCAGCTGCAGCTCGTGAGCGACCAGGGTGTAAATCTCGACCTCCACCGTCGCGTAGCGCGGCCCGCCCAGCAGCAGCGCCAAACCGAAGCCGGAAAAGCAGTACAAAAAAACCAGGCACAAAGCCGACATCAGCCAGGGCAGGATGGCCGGCCATTCGATGCGCCAGAACGCCCGCCAAGGCGTCGCGCCCAGCGTGCGCGCAGCGGCCAAGCGCGATGCG
>CANIRI010000192.1 GCA_947469815.1 Comamonadaceae bacterium
TGGGCATGGGCTCCAAAACGTCCAGACTGCGCAGGGCAAATCCGGTATTTAGTGCCACCTCTTCCAGCGTCGTATCCGTGTAGACGCTGCGCAAACGGGCATGGCCCTCAGCGTCGTAGTCAAACAGCCCCAAGTCGGTGACCAGGCAATCGGGGCCACCGCCGTGGTGACCAAGTTGTGCACGGCTGCTGCCGTCCACACCGCGGTGCCCCAGCGAGGTCACAAAATCGCATTGCTGCACCAACCGCAACATCCGCCGCCCATCTTTGCCGACCGCGCCCCGATGCGCCGTGGTCCACAAAGTGAAGTTGCCCACGTCGCAGGACAGGTTACAGCCCCCTCCTCCGCCCGGCAGCTTTAGACGCAAGGTGTCGCTACCCAAACGGGTGACGTTGGCATTGCCATACGCGTCAATTTGCAAACCTGACAAAAACATGCGCTGCATACGGCCAGAGGCAGCCAGGTCAAAAAGTTCTTCTATGTCCAGGGAGCATTCAGCGTAGCGATCGAGCGCCCAATCGTTGGAGGTGGGTGTCAGAAAGGGTGGCTGCGGGTTGATGCCGTACGTGGCACCGGCCACCAAAATCAAGTCAGGAGCGTGGGTTCGCTTTGCCAGATGCAAAGCCAGTTGCACCAGCGGCGAACCAAAGCCGTGAAACGCCAGATCGCCATCACGAATGGTACGCGCCAGGTTGAACACCATGGCTTCGCCCAGGCTGCAGGTATCGCTCATGCGGGCACCTCACGGTACAAATCCATCCAAGCGGTGTTGCTCTCGGACCAGCTACCCAGGCGCTGTTGCAAGTCACTGCCCCCAACTCGCTCAACGTAGGCCGCGTGGTCCGGACAGCCCAGTACATAGGTTTGCAGGTAGTCGCGCTCAAAGGCCTCGCGCCCGGCGCTGGCAGCCGCGTAGTAGGCTGCGGTGTGGGGCCGGTCGTAGGCGTACATGGGGTAGCAGGCGGTAGGGTGCGCTCCCATGGGTACCTCACAAACACCCGCAACGTACAGATAGGGAACGTTGGCACCGCCTAGCGCCTGCAGCTCCTGGTTGCTGACCAGTTTTTCTACCGTTGCCAGTACTTTGACAGACGCGCGTGCGGCCAGGATATCGGTGACGGGCGGACCTTCAATGCGCAGATTGCCATGGGCGTCCCCGTATTGGGCGTGGATCAGCGCGACGTCCGGTTGCAAGGCAGGCACCAGCAGCAGTTCCTCGCCGGTGTACGGGCATGCCATGGTCTTGTATTCAGGGTGCATAGCCGAAAAACTGGTGCCGCGCACGGAGCGCATAGGCATGAAAGGCAATCCATACGCAGCGGCACGCAGTTGCTGAACCAGGGTGTAACAACAACCGTCCGCCATTTCCACTTGGCCCGACTCGCAGGCCCTGCGAAAGTTGGGCGCCATGCCGAAGTCCTGCTCAAAGCCGACATAGCTCTCTGAAGACTTGGAGACTGCACCCGCACCGCACAGCAGGTCAATGTCGATGCCATGCGCCGAGCCGACCACGTGCAAATTCTTGCGACCCGCACGTACCAAGGCCCGAACCAACGCCATGGGCTCGCGCGACGACAAACCACCCCCAACGGCTACGCAGTCGCCGTCCTGCACCAAGGCAGCCAGGTCATCCAGACCCAGGCGTTTGTCCTGCGCCGCATAGACCGGCTTGCTCTTCATATGGTGGTCATCCCGCCGTCAACAGCCACGATGGAGCCAACAAAGAAGCTGGCAGCGTCGGACAGCAAATACACCACGGCGTTGGCAATTTCATCGGCCCGCCCGAAGCGACCGATGGGATATTTGGCGAGTCGCTTGTTCATGGCTTCCTCGCTGGTATCGCTGCCCAGCAAGGACTTGCCCATGGCGGTCTCTGCAATCGTGCCGGGGCACACGCAGTTCACCCGGATACCGAGGGGCGCATATTGCGCTGCCATCTGACGCGAGAGATTGACCACCGCACCCTTGGCCGCGCAATAGGCCGCCATATTGGGAATACCCACCATACCCGCAACGGAGCCGACGTTGACAATGGCGCCGCGCTTGGACGCCAGCATGTGCGGCAACGCAGCACGGGAGACCAAAAACGTGCCAGTGACGTTGACCGCCCAGACCTTGTTCCAACTGTCCGGGGTACTCTCGTGCACGCTGCCAAAACCCGCAATACCCGCGTTGTTGAACAAACCGTCCACGCCACCCATCGCCTCAATGGCTGCGGCGACCGCCTGGTTAACGCTGTCTTCCTGCGTCACATCAGCGGCGAAACCGAAGGCTTTGCCAGTGCCGTGTAGTTTGGCAGCGGATGCCTTGGCAGCCGCACCGTCCAAATCAAGAAGGGCCACGCTGGCACCCGCTTGCATGAGTTGACTCGCAGCGGCCAGCCCGATACCAGCGGCACCGCCAGTGATGATGATTTTTCTGCCGTTGAAATCGTGGGTCATAGGGTGCTCCTGAAGTGTGAGATGGAAAAAGAAAATGGGGTTAAGGCGGGACAGCAGTGGTCAAACCGACGAATACGCTCCGTCGACAACGAGCGTTGAACCATGCAGGTAGCTGGCCTGAGGGCTGGCTAAAAATTGGACGGCATGGGCCACGTCCAGAACGCTGCCCACATCGCCTTGGGGGATACGCGATACCACGCGCGCCCGCAGTTCGGGCTGCTGCAAACGCCAATGGGTCATCGGTGTATCGATCATGCCGGGACACACCGCGTTGCAACGAATGCCCTGGGCGGCGTAATCGACTGCAATCGACTTGGTCAGCATGACCACCGCCCCTTTGCTGATGCTGTAGGCGCTACGCTCTGGAAAGGCCACCATACCGGCCACCGAGGCAATATTGACGATCACGCCACCACCTTGGGCCAACATCAGCGGCAAGGCGGTACGGCACATCAGAAACACGCCGCGTCCATTGACCGCCCAGACCTGATCGAAGTCTTCAATCGAAGTCTGGTGCAGCTTGAGCGCCTGCGGTCCGCCAGTAATACCCGCGTTGTTCACAATCACGTCGAGCCGACCGGTGCGGGCATGTGCGCCGTGCAGCGTGCGTTCAACGTCACCAGCCTGGGTCACATCCCCCTGCGCCAGGCTCAGATGCTGCCCATACGCAGACCAAGAGCGTACGCGCGCAGCCTCCAAGGCCTCGGCGTCCAGATCCATCGCTGTGACATGGTCGCCACCTTGCAAAAGCAAGCTGGCGATCGCTTCGCCAATGCCCGATGCCGCCCCGGTGACGACGATGCTGCGGCTCATAAGTTCTTGAGTTTTCGGTGACCGGCACGCAGCCTGGAGAGCTGAATGAAATGGGTGGGATTGAGAAACAACTCATCCATATCACCCAGCTGGTCAATCGTCAGACCCTGTTTCATCAGCTGGTACAGGTATTGAAAGGAGTCTTTCGCCCCATAGCCCACATGGTGCGCACCCACCACGCGGCGGCTGGCTTCGTCAATGATGAGCTTTTGAAAGCCCGACATGCGGGGCTCCAAAAAGGCGTACAGCATGGTCCGGTCACTGGCTGGAAGGGCTACATCAAGCCCATCCGGAGTGTCCGGCGGCATCTTGATGGTGATGATGTTTTCGTACTGCGCACGAGCGGCTTCCTCACTCAAACCCATCCAGCTCACCTCGTAGTGCGTATGCATGAAATCGGGCCAGTCTTGCGGGTCATAAGCGATCTCTTCGCCCATGATGTGGCGGGCGGCGTAGGTTCCGCTTTTACGGGCCTTGAACATCTCCATGGGACCACCGATCAGGTCACCAATCGCATACACATGGGGCACCGAGGTTTGTAGCTGCGGATTGACCAGAACCTCGTTTTTGGCTCCAATCTTTACACCCAAAACCTTGGACGCCATCTCGGAATTAGGCGTCTCGCCAAGGCCGGCAAACACAAAGTCGGTGTGCACCGTTTGGATGCCATCGGGCGTGCGAATTTGCACCGATGCGACGTGCCCGTGACCGTTATCGGTGAAATGCTCCACCTCGGAGCCTTCCCAGATCTCGATGCCCTGCTCCTTCATGCGATCAATCACGAAGCCGCGGGTCTCCAGGTCATGGATCAGTTTGAGCAATTCGGTGCGGACCACAAAAATGGTGCGCCTGCCGGTGGCGTTGAAAAAGCAGCCGTATTCAACTGCGGTTTTGGAGCCACCTATGACCACCACCGTGTTACCGGGTTCGTAGTCCAGGTCCTCCACCAAACTTTCGTAACTGAAGATTCCTTTGAGATGTGCGCCAGGACAGGTCAGCATTTGCGCGCGCGCGCCGAGTCCAAGCACCAGATTTTTGGCCTTGAAACGGCGTCCGGCCACTTCGACTGTATGGGGGTCAATGATGGTTCCTTCGGCGTTGAGCACGTACTCCAAATCGAGCTGCTCTTTGCTCTGGTAATTCATGATCGCGTGCGGGCCGACCCGGCCCTTGCGGAAGACGTCCACTACGTCTTTGATGGAAGTGACCACGCCTGTGAGGTCTTGGAACCATAAGCGGCCCGCCATAGTCCGCTGCAGCATCAGCTCGGCAGCGCACTCCGAAAACAAATGGTGGGGAACACAGGCGTTGTGCGGGCACGAGCCACCCAAAAAAGGCCAGCGCTCAATGATCAGCTGACGTCCACCCATGGCACGCAAATAGGCCGAACCAAATCGGCCACCGGCACCGCCACCCAGGAAAATTGCGTCGTACTCGCGCGTATCGTCCTCGTTGATATTGAACAGCGCATGGGGCTGATCAGAGACCTCTAGAAGTTCGTCAATCTGGTTTTGCCATTCATGAATCGACCAGTGTTCGTTGCGGATATCCGTGTTCATACAAATCAATAGTTCAGATCAGCGTCCGTAGACGCAGGGATTTCAGGATTGCGGCTTCACAAGCCGCAACAAGGACATACGCTTTTCATAGACCGGTTTTCCCACGGGTGCTCCTGCACCAGGGCACCCTGTTTTTCGGAAACCCGGGTGGAGCCGCACTTAGAGCATTCCCAGACTTCGGGAGGCTTGGTACCTTCGAGAACCATGCCGCGAAATTCGTGTCCGCATTCCGGACATACAAGAGTCAGTACAGGCATATCGATCTCCAACGCGTTGACGCGGGGGACGCGGGAGGTGTTTGCACA
>CANIRI010000193.1 GCA_947469815.1 Comamonadaceae bacterium
CGCAGCCGCCCAGCAAAACAAACACCAATGAAACCATAAAAACCCGGGCATAAGCTTTTTGGGATTCCATAGCGGCGCTTTCACCTGGGGCCAATTTAGTTACTGTTTTCACGGTGAGCCCTTCGCACTGCCAGAATTCTTTTCACACAGGCGCGCGAAGAGCTTATCCATTTGCCGCGTACCACCTTTAAAGACGTTACCAGCGGAGAAGTTCCCCATACCGCCGAGCCATATTTGGCCCACGGTCGCATTGCATTCAAGGGACGTGGTCTCTGCCAGCATAGGCTTTTCTTCAATGGTGATGACTGTGGAAAGTACCAATGCGTTACCCGAAATTCTTTCTCTTACCGGCGAATCGGTTAGCTGAAATAGACCTTGGTCAAATTTCTTTTCGACGCTCGAACCGCATCCTGCTAATTGAAGCGCTATCAACAAAGTCATCACGCTGCGCATGGTCTGGGCTCCTGGGCTTGAGATTTGGTGCATCCTACCAGCGGGATTTGGTCTACCCTAGGATTTGTGCATTCCAGCTTGACCGCATATAAATGGGCCGTTCGCTCAACATATCGATTTACGCCACCGCCATCATGAAAAAAATCGCCCTGTGCATCGCTTCCATTCTGTTCACGGCTTCTTGCTGGGCCGGCCCTTACGGCGACGATTTGAAGAAGTGTTTGGTCGAATCCACGTCCAAGCGGGACAACATCGTTTTGGTGCGCTGGCTGTCTAAAGCCTTGCTGGCGCATCCCGAAGTCAAGGACTTGGCGGTGATACCCAACGCCAAAGCCGTGCAGATCGACAAAGATTTCGCGCGCTATGTTGAAAGGCTGCTGGGCGAAAACTGCAGCGCGCAGTTTGCGAGTGTGATTCGGTATGAAGATCAGGACGCGATCCGCAAGAGTTTTGAATTTTTGGGGCAAGTCGCCATGAAAGAGCTGATGGACAACGCGCAAGTCCAAGAAGCTGTCACCGGGGTCCTCAAACAACTGGATATGGAGAAACTTGGCAGAGCGATTTTGTTGAATTTTTGATTGGGTCAGCCCCTGATCGCATCCACCAGCAGTTTGAGCGAAACGCCGAACAGGCTGACCTGCACCAGCATGTAAAACCACCGCTGAGAGACCCGGCGGGTCAGGTAAGCACCAGACAGCGCACCGGCCAGGGCAAAAGGCACCAGCCCGGCGGCGTAGGACAAGCCTTCTACGGAATAGGGCCGCAGGTTTTGATAGGGGATGATTTTGGCGGCGTTGATGACCGCAAAGACGATGGTGGCGGTACCGGCAAATTCGGCTTTGGGTAGCTGCTGGGGCAGCATGTAAACCTGAAACGGCGGCGCGCCCGCGTGCGAAATGAAACTGGTAAACCCCGCCACCGTGCCCCAGAACCAGCCTTTGGCGCGCTGCGGCGGCAGCGCAGGCGCAGCGCGGTTCTTGCGCAGCCACAGGTTCAGGCAAAAGCCCAGGCCAACCAGCGCAATCAGCAAAGTGATGGCCCGGTCTGACACCCACGAAGCGGTCAGCCAACCCACCAGCACGCCCGCGATACCGGCGGGCACCAGAATCCGCACATTGGCCGCGCTGTAGTCGCGGCGGTACAGCCACAGACCGGCGACGTCAGACACCACAAAAATAGGCAGCAGCAGACCGGCCGCCAGCACCGGCGACATGCTCAGCGATAGCACCGGCACCGCCAGCATGCCCACCGCTGGCAGCCCCCCCTTGGAAGAACCGACCAGGAACGCAGCCAGGGCGGCCAAACCAAACAGGGCATCCAATTGCATAGGTCGATCATAGGTGGGCTCACCCAGTGGGGCCCACAGTTGCTGGTGGACAATGTGCAGGCCCGCTTGTCGCGCCGCTTAAAGGCCCAATTCTGTGACCACCACTGCCTACTTCTCCCACCCCGACTGCCTGGCCCACGACATGGGGCCGGGCCACCCCGAATGCCCCGAACGGCTCGACGCTATCAACGACCGCCTGCACGCCAGTGGCCTGATGGACGCGCTGGCCTGGTGTGAGCCGCCGCTGGCCACCACCGAGCAAATGGCACTGGCCCATACCCATGCGCACCTGGAAAACCTGCTGCTGCACCACACCCGGCTGGCAGCCGCAGCGGGGCAGGACAGCGGCGCTTTAAGTTACCTGGACCCGGACACCGCGATGAACCCGCGCACCTGGGACGCGGTACGCCGCGCCGCTGGAGCAGCGCTGGCAGCCACTGACGCGGTGATCAAAGGCGAGGCAGAAAACGCTTTTTGCGCGGTGCGCCCGCCGGGTCACCACGCCTGCCACGACCGGGCCATGGGGTTTTGTCTGGTGAACAACGTGGCGCTGGCAGCCAAATACGCTTTAGAGCACCACGGGCTGGAGCGCGTGGCCATCGTCGACTTTGATGTGCACCACGGCAACGGGACCGAGGACATTGTGGCGGGCGACCCGCGCATTCTGATGGTCGGCTTCTACCAACACCCGTTCTACCCGCACGGCGGCAGTAACTCGGGTGCGGCCAATGTGCTGAATCTGCCCGTAGCCGCCTACACCAAGGGCCAGGCCATCCGCGCGCTGATTGAGGCCCAGTGGCTGCCGCGCCTGGACGCTTTCGCGCCACAGATGCTGTTCGTCAGCGCCGGGTTTGACGCGCACCGCGAGGACGACCTGGGCCAGCTCGGACTGGTGGAGGACGATTACCGCTGGATCACGCGGCAAATCAAAGCAGTGGCCCAGCGCCACGCCAGCGGGCGCATCGTCTCCTGCTTGGAAGGCGGCTACAACCTGGACGCGCTGGGGCGTAGCGTCGAGGTGCATGTGCGCGAGCTGGCAGGGCTGTCCTAGGCAGGCGCCCGATTAAACTCCGGCGATGACCATTCTTGTTACCGGCGGCGCCGGATTCATTGGCAGCAATTTCGTGCTGGACTGGCTGGCTGGCAGCGATGAAGCCGTGGTCAACCTCGACGCCCTCACCTACGCGGGCAATGTTCACAACCTGGACAGCCTGCGCGACAACCCGCGCCATATTTTTGTGCATGGCGACATTGGTGACGCCGCGCTGGTCGGGCGGCTACTCGCCGAGCACCAGCCCCGCGCGGTCCTGCATTTCGCGGCAGAAAGCCATGTGGACCGGTCCATCCACGGACCCGGGGCTTTTGTGCAAACCAATATAGTGGGCACATTCCAGCTACTGGAGGCAATCCGGACCTACTGGGGCGCGCTAGAACCGGAGGCGAAAGCGGCCTTCCGCCTGCTGCATGTGTCCACCGACGAGGTGTTCGGATCACTGGCCAAAGACGCACCGGCGTTCACAGAAACCCACCCCTACGAGCCCAACAGCCCCTACAGCGCCAGCAAAGCCGCCAGCGACCACCTGGTACGGGCCTACCACCACACCTACGGTCTGCCGGTGCTGACGACCAATTGCAGCAACAACTACGGCCCCCTGCACTTCCCCGAAAAACTGATTCCGCTCATGATCGTGAACGCGCAGGCGGGCAAGCCGCTGCCGGTTTATGGCGACGGGCAGCAGATCCGCGATTGGCTGTATGTGAAAGACCATTGCAGCGCGATCCGCTGTGTGCTGGCGCACGGCCGTTTGGGCGAGACCTACAACGTGGGGGGCTGGAACGAGATGCCCAACCTGGATATCGTGCACACGGTGTGCGACCTGCTCGACGAACTGAAACCCCGCGCCGACGGCAGCAGCTACCGCGCGCAAATCGCCTTTGTGACTGACCGGCCCGGCCACGACCGCCGCTACGCGATCGACGCCAACAAAATCCACCGCGAACTGGGCTGGCGTCCGGCTGAAACCTTTGCCAGCGGCATCCGCAAAACCGTGCAGTGGTACCTGGACAACCCGCAATGGGTGGCGCAGGTGCAAAGCGGGGCCTACCGGGACTGGGTGGCCAAACAATACGCCGCAGGCTGAAACCATGCGCATCCTCTTGTTCGGCAGCACAGGCCAGGTCGGATGGGAGCTGCGGCGCAGTCTGTCGGTGCTGGGTGACGTGGTTGCGCCGGGGCGCGCGCCCGGTGCCGATGGACTCTGCGGTGATCTCAACAATCTGGACGGACTGGCTGAGACGATACGCACGGTGGCGCCGGCGGTCATCGTCAACGCGGCCGCCTACACGGCAGTGGACAAGGCCGAAACCGATGCCGCAAGTGCCACGCGTATCAATGCCGAAGCCCCGGCGCGCATGGCGCGAGAGGCCACTGCCCTGGGTGCCTGGCTACTCCACTACTCCACCGACTATGTGTTTGACGGATCGGGTTCCCGCCCCTGGAAAGAGGACGACCCCACCGGCCCGCTGAGCGTCTACGGCCAGACCAAACTGGCGGGCGAGCAGACGGTGCAAAGCCACGCGCGCCACATCATTCTGCGCACCAGCTGGGTCTATGCAGCACGCGGCGGAAATTTCGCCAAGACCATGCTGCGCCTGGCAACAGAACGCGAGACGCTGAATGTGATTGCTGACCAAGTGGGTGCGCCCACCTCGGCCGAATTGCTGGCCGATGTCAGCGCCCAGGTGCTGGCACAGGCCGTGCACCAGCCCGCACATGCCGGCCTGTACCACTGCGCGGCAGGCGGAGAAACCAGCTGGCACGGCTACGCCAGCTATGTCTTGGAGCAGGCGCGCGCGCTGGGCTGGGCGCTGAAAGTGCCGTCTCCCGCAGCGGTGCATGCCATTCCCACCAGCAGCTACCCGACCCCGGCCACCCGTCCCTTGAACTCGCGTCTGAACACACAGCGTTTGCGCGATACCTTCGGGCTGCATCTGCCGGATTGGCAGCATGGCGTCCTGCGCATGCTGCAGGAAATCAGCCCGCCGCCCGTCCCCCGTTCTACTTCCACATGAGCGCACCATGAACCCAATAACACCGGCCCGCAAGGGCATCATCCTGGCCGGCGGCTCGGGCACGCGCCTGTATCCCGCCACCCAGGTGGTGAGCAAGCAGCTGCTACCGATTTACGACAAGCCCATGATTTATTACCCGCTGAGCACCCTGCTGCTGGCCGGTATTCGGGAAATATTGGTCATTTCCACCCCCCAGGACACGCCGCGTTTTGAGCAACTGCTGGGTGACGGCAGCCAGTGGGGTTTGCAGTTGTC
>CANIRI010000194.1 GCA_947469815.1 Comamonadaceae bacterium
CCATTTCTGGGCCTTGGCGCTGTACCGTGTGGAGGACTACCGCAAGTCCGGCCTGCCCATGCTGCCTGTTACCCACGGCAGCGAATTCACCCGCCTGCAGATTTTTCTCTACACCCTGGTGTTGTTTGCCGCCTGCCTGCTGCCTTTTGTATCCGGCATGAGCTCCTGGCTGTATCTGGCATCCGCCGTGGTCCTGAGTGTGATTTTTTGCGTCTACGCGGTGCGCCTGATGCGCAACTACTCCGACGAACTCGCGCGAGCCACATTCCGGTTTTCGCTGTGGCATTTGAGCCTGCTGTTTGCCGCGCTGCTCTTGGATCACTACCTCTTGTTCTGAGACCCCATGCCCCATCCATTCGCATCACGCCGTAGTTTCATGGGTCTGGGGCTGGCGATTAGCGTAGCGCTTTTGGCCGCTTGCTCCGAGAAAAAGCTGGTCTTCAATTCCATTGACATCAGCGGCGGCGAAATGGGTAAAGACTTCGCGATCAAGGACCACAACGGACAACTGCGCAAACTGGCGGATTTCACCGACAAAGTCGTCGTCGTGTTTTTTGGCTACACGCAGTGCCCGGACGTCTGCCCGACCACCCTGACCGAGTTGGTGGAGGTCAAACGCCTGTTGGGTAAGGACGGTGACCGGCTGCAGGCCCTGTTCATCACCGTGGACCCCGAGCGCGATACGCCCGAGCTGCTCAAGGCCTACATGACCAATTTCGATTCCACATTTTTGGCGCTATGCCCTACGCCTGCGCAACTGGCCGAGGTCGCGGCGAGCTTCAAGGTGTACTACAAAAAAGTCGGCGATGAGAAAAGCGCCACGTACACCATGGACCACTCTGCGGGCAGCTATGTGTTTGACCCCAAGGGCCATGTGCGACTTTTTGTGCGCTACGGCTTGGGTGCGCAGCCGCTCGCAGCGGACATTGCGCAGCTGTTGACTTAGGCGTATTCAGCCAACGCAGCTTTCATTTTTTTCATCGCCGCCACCTCAATCTGGCGGATGCGCTCGGCGCTCACGCCATATTCGGCCGCCAGTTCATGCAGGGTCATACCGCCTGAACCATCGTCATTTACCTTGAGCCAGCGCTCTTCGACGATGCGGCGGCTGCGCGCGTCCAACACTTGCAGCGCGGCGGCGATACCGTCCGAGGCCAGCACGTCGCGGCGGTGCGCTTCAATGACTTCCAGCGGCTCGTGCTTGCTGTCGGTCAGGTAAGCAATCGGGCCAAAGGCTTCTTCGCCGTCGTCGCTGTTCATCGGGTCCAGCACCACGTCGCCACCGGCCAGCCGGCTTTCCATTTCCAACACTTCCTCGGGCTTGACCCGCAGCTCGCGCGCCATCGTGGCAACCTGGGTGGGGCTGAGCGTGTCGCGGTGGGTGTCGAGATCGGCGGCGGCGTCTTCGCCCTTGAAGCGCTGGCGCATGGAGCGCAGATTGAAAAACAGCTTGCGCTGGGCCTTGGTCGTGGCGACCTTGACCATGCGCCAGTTTTTCAGGATGTATTCGTGGATTTCGGCCTTGATCCAATGCAGCGCGTAGCTCACCAGGCGCACGCCCTGGTCCGGGTCAAAGCGCTTGACCGCCTTCATCAGGCCCACATTGCCTTCTTGGATCAGGTCGCCGTGGGGCAAGCCGTAGCCGATGTACTGGCGCGCCACCGACACCACCAGCCGCAGGTGCGATAGCACCAACTTTCCCGCTGCTTCCAAATCGTTGTCATTGCGGAACTGGCGGGCGAAGGTTTGTTCTTCTTCCAGCGTGAGCATGGGCAGGCGGTTGGCCGCTGAAATATAGGCGTCCAGATTCCCCAGCGGGGGCACCAAAGCCCACGGGTTGGCAACCGAAGTACGGACTGCAGGGGTAGCTAAAGCGAGTGTCATGGTCGAACTCCTTGTTCGTAAGGACACAATATTAGCACTCTCGAAAGGCGAGTGCTAAACAAATCCCCGGATGTTTGCGCCAGATCAAACCCGTCTTATGCCTAATTTTTAGGCTCTATGCCGGTGACAACAAAAGCGCCCTCCAACTTTTCGGCGCTGAAGCGGATTTTGTCCCCCGGCTTGAGCTTGTCCAGCAGCGCCGGGTCGCGGACCTGGAAAACCATGCTCATGGGCGGCATGTCCAGATTTTTGATTTCCCCGTGCTTGATGGTCATCTTTTTGTTTTCCTTGTCGACTTTGCGGACTTCGCCGTCCGCCATGTCAGCGCTTGTGGATGGCGTACGCGCTGGCACCACGGCCTCTGTCTTGGCCGCATCTTTTTCCATGGGCACGCTGGCATGGGATCCCGCAAACGCGGGTGTTGTAGCCAACAGCAGCGCAGAAATAGTGAGAATAGATGGGATGGTGTTCATGGTGATTCTTTCAGCGTGCCGCAGGTGAAATTGAAGGCTGGGATTTAAGACTTGATGCGGGATTTGGTTGCAGCTTTGGCAGCGTATGACTGAAAAATCCGCGAACTGCCATCCGCGTTGACAAGCACCACATCAAAAGCATCACGCACGCCAAGCATGTCGTCTTGCATCTCCATACCCGGTGAGCCCATAGGCATGCCCGGCACTGCAAGCCCTATAGCGACAGGCTTTTCACGTAGCAGTCGCTTCACGTCTTGCGCTGGGACGTGGCCTTCAAGAACATAGCCGCCAACTTGGGCGGTATGGCAAGAGCCAAACTTGGCAGGCAGCCCGAATTTTTGGCGAATGGGTGCTGTATCGCTCACGTCGTTTGTGACGACCTGAAAGCCTGCATCACGCAAATGACTCACCCAGTCTTTGCAGCAGCCACAGTTGGGGGTTTTCCAGACTGTGACGGCTTTGTCCGGGCTGCTGGTGCTGCCTAACTCGGAGTCAGCAAGCACGGTAATTTTTCCGACCATGCCGGCTGCGTAGTGACCTGCCATCAGACACGCAAAATCAAATGCGCCAGCTTGGTTGAAGTACCAAACAATCTGCCCCGTTTTTCCAGGGCCAACATGCGCCATGTAGGGCTCATCGTGCTCCATGGTCGGGAATTTCACCATCAAAGCAGCGTGCTCATCGAGCTCTTTTTTTGTACCCAACACGAATTCATGCATGACTTTGCCCTTGTTTTTGATGAGCAGCTTCACGGTTTCGCCTTGCTTGAGCGTCAACTTGTCCGGGGTAAATCGCATGTTGTCGGTCATGGTGAAAGTGACGGTGCGCTTGACCGCTTTGTCATCGCCAGCAATCCCCCAGGGTTTCTGCTCTTTTTTGGCCGGAGCTGCTTTGTCAGCGTGCGCCTCGTCACTGTGTGCAAAAACAGAGGAGGCGCTTGCTGCGCCCAGTGCGGAGGCGATGAGTAATGTGCGTCGTGTTGTCATAAGTTACCTCAAAAAGTTAAGAAACAAATAATGGTTCCGGGAGACGTGTTGGAGTTTTTTTAAATTCAATGCTTCATGCCTTCGTGCCCGCCGCCTGCGCCTTTGTTACCCATCACGGGCTTGCGGACCTGCACTTCAATCTCCTTGGCTGGCATGTTTTGCGCTTTCATGCTGTGCCCACCCTCTGAGGCAAAGCGTGCAGGGTCGGGCAGTGCACCGGTCCATTCATACGCCACAGTGCCCGCCGGATGCTGGTACCAACCCGGGTCTGTGTAGTCGCCCGGTTTCTGGTCTTTGCGGACTTTGAGCATGCTGAACATGCCGCCCATCTCGACACTGCCAAACGGGCCTTCGCCGGTCATCATCTTGGCGGTGTTGTCGGGCAGCGGCATATCCATCTCCGCCATATCGGCCATACCGCGCTCGCCCATCACCATGTAGTCGGGGATCACCTTGGTGATTTTTTTCACGATGTCGCGGTGGTCAATACCTATCAAGGTCGGCACATCGTGGCCCATGGCGTTCATGGTGTGGTGGCTCTTGTGGCAGTGAAAAGCCCAGTCGCCTTCTTCGTCGGCCACAAAGTCAATTTGACGCATTTGCCCCACGGCAACATCCGTGGTCACTTCATACTGGCGTGCCGTTTTCGGCGTTGGCCCACCGTCAGTGCCCGTCACTAAAAACTCATGGCCATGTAAGTGAATGGGATGGTTCGTCATGGTCAGGTTACCAAAGCGGATGCGCACCTTGTCGTTTTTGCGTACGACTAAGGGGTCAATTCCGGGGAAGACCCGGCTGTTCCAGCTCCAAATGTTGAAGTCCAGCATGGTCATGATTTTGGGTGTGTACGCGCCGGGGTCAATGTCGTAGGCACTGAGCAAAAATACGAAGTCCCTGTCTACTTCGTCGATTAGCGGATGCGCTTCCTTGGGATGGGTAATCCAAAAACCCATCATGCCCATCGCCATTTGCGTCATCTCGTCGGCGTGCGGGTGGTACATAAAGGTGCCGGGGCGGCGGGCTTCAAATTCGTACACAAAGGTTTTACCCACGGGAATGGCGGGCTGGTTCAAGCCCGATACGCCGTCCATGCCGTTGGGCAAGCGCTGGCCGTGCCAATGAATACTGGTGTGCTCGGGCAACTTATTCGTGACAAAAATGCGTACCCGGTCGCCTTCAACGACTTCAATCGTCGGGCCAGGTGACTGGCCGTTGTAGCCCCACAAGTGGCCTTTGAAACCCGGTGCAAACTCGCGCACCACCGGTTCGGCCACCAAATGGAATTCTTTGACGCCCTTGTTCATGCGCCAGGGCAGGGTCCATCCATTGAGGGTGACCACCGGGTTGTAGGGGCGGCCGGTGTTGGGAACTAAGGGGGCCATGGTGTCGGGCTTGGTTTGTATGACCGGTTCGGGCAGCGCGGCCATGGCCACGCGGCTGACCGCTGCGGCGGCAATGGCGCCACCGGCCAGCCCGGCAGCTTGGAAAAAATCACGGCGAGATGTCATGCGCAGAACTCCTGGAGAAGTGGGGTGTTGTCAGTGGCCGGCATCGTTGCCTCCGGTGCTTTTGCTGGCTAGGGGTCCGCTGGCGCGCGACTCCAGGGGCTGGCCAATCAGCGTGGATTGCAAAGCTGCTTCGGCCAGCCAGAACTGCTCTTGCGCGGCAATCGCGGCCATCACACTGGCCGTCTGGCTGCGGGTATCGGCCAACAGTTCGAAGACGCCGATGATCATGCCGTTGTAGCGCAGCAGGTTTTCCTC
>CANIRI010000195.1 GCA_947469815.1 Comamonadaceae bacterium
CCATCCTGATCCTGGACGAGGCCACCAGCGCGGTGGACAACGAAACCGAGGCGGCGATCCAACGCTCGTTGGACGTGGTCAGCCGCAACCGCACCACCATCGTCATCGCCCACCGCCTGTCCACCGTGCGCCAGGCACACTGCATCCACGTGGTCGAAGCCGGGCGGATTGTGGAAAGCGGCGACCACGAGACGCTGCTGGCGCTCGGCGGCAGTTACGCGGCTTTGTGGCGCTTGCAGACTGGGGAGCGGCTGGCATAAGGCTGCTTTCATACGGTAATATGCCGTATCTTTTTCAGGAGTTGGGCATGACCGCAAGCGCACGTTTTGACCTCAAGTTAGACGCGATGGACAAGGATCTCCTGTCCCGCGCCGCCAGCCTCATGGGCACCACCATGGCCGGCTTTGTCCGCAGCGCGGCCAAGGAAAAAGCCCAAACCCTGGTGGACCAGGAAGCGCGGATTGTTTTGTCCAAGCGGGACATGCTGAATTTCCACCAAGCGGTGCAAACGGCTTTCCAACCCAATCCGGCCTTGCAAAAGGCTTTGCGTGCGGCGGCCAAGGTCAAACGTGCTCAGTGAGCAGGCGCTAGACCCTGCGCTGCATGACCGGGTGAGCTTTCGCTGTGGCGAACCGGTTCTTGACGCTTACCTCCAGAAATATGCGGTGCAGCAGCACGCCAAGGGCGTGAGTTCGGTTTTTGTCCTGGTTGACACGCGCACCCCCCAAACCATCCTGGGCTACTACACCTTGAGTGCTGCGCAGGTCGGTGCTGATCATCTCAGCGCCGCCGAGCGCAAAAAGCTGCCCGCGTATCCCGTTCCGTGTTTTCGCATGGGCCGGCTGGCCTGCAGCCTGGTTCGCAAAGGCCAGGGCCTGGGCGCAACCCTGCTGGGTCTGGCTGTTGACCGTTGTTTGAAGGCGCGCGCGCAGGTCGCGGCCTATGCCTTATTGGTTGATGCAAAAACTCCGGGCGCGGCCGACTTCTACCAGCACCACGGCTTCATCCCCTGTGCCGATGCACCGCTGACGCTCTACTTGCCGCTGGGTCGCCCGGCCCCATAGCGCAGCGCACCATGGACAAGCCTCGGCCCAACCAATTCGCGCTCTTACGCCAGCGCCGTTTCGCCCCCTTTTTCTGGACCCAGTTCAGCGGCGCGGGGAATGACAATGTGTTCAAGTTCGCCTTCACCGTGTTGGTGACTTACCAATTGCAGGTGGCATGGTTGCCGCCGCAAATGGCTGGGCTGGTGATCGGGGCTTTGTTCATCCTGCCGTACGTGCTGTTCTCGGCCACTAGCGGGCAGTTGGCGGACCGCTGGGACAAGTCGCGGCTGATGCGCTTGGTGAAGAACCTGGAGATTGCCATCATGCTGCTGGCGGCCTACGGCTTCATGGCTGCCGATGTGGCGGTGCTGCTGGTGTGCACCTTTTTGATGGGTTGCCACTCGACGCTGTTCGGCCCCGCCAAGTTTGCGTACCTGCCACAGGTTTTGCGCGAAGACGAACTGGTGGGCGGCAACGGCATGGTGGAGATGGGCACTTTTGTCGCGATCTTGCTGGGCAATATGTTGGGTGGCCTGCTGATGTCGCTGCCCGGTGTAGGGCAGGGCGCGGCGGCCTTTGCGTGCGTGTTGATTGCGGTTGCAGGACGGATTGCGGCAGGCCGGATTCCGCCGCTTGCGCCACCCCTGATCGATACACCCATGCGCTGGAACCCGTTGTCTGAGACCGTGGCCAATTTGCGGCTGGGCGCGCAGGACCCGGTGGTGTTCCGCTCCATGCTCGCGATCAGCTGGATGTGGTTTTTCGGGGCGGTTTTTCTGAGCCAGTTTCCCGCCTTTGCCAAAGATGTTTTGCATGGTGACGAGCAGGTGGCCTCGCTGCTGCTGGTGCTGTTTTCGCTGGGCGTAGGCGCGGGGGCTTTGCTCTGTGAAAGTCTGGGTCGGCGCGGCGGTGCGCAGGCGCAGGGTGTAGGTCTGGTGCCCATCGGCGCGCTGGGTATGAGCGTCTTCGCGGTGGATTTGTATTTCGCGGTGCGCGGCCTGCCGCCATCGGCCTTGCAAGACGCCGTCACGTTTGTGCGCGTCGCAGCGCATTGGCGTGTGATGGCCGATTTGGTCTTGATGAGCCTGTTCACCGGCTTGTTCAGCGTGCCCCTGTACGCCTTGATTCAGCAGCGCAGTCCGGCTGCCCACCGCGCCCGCATCATTGCGGCCAACAACATCCTGAACGCCTTGTTCATGGTGGCCAGCGCGCTGATTGCCGGGGCCTTGCTGGGCGCGGGCTTGGCGGTGCCGGAAGTGTTTTTGGCCACCGGGCTGGTGAATGCGCTGTTTTGCGCCTATGTGTTTATCCGCGTGCCTTTGTATTGGCAGGGGTTGCGCGCCTTGCTGCGCGGCAGCTGATTCAGCGCAGCGGGGCCACCGCCAGGTCGGGCCCAACGGCGCGGCGCTCGTCAAACACAAAGCAGCTGCCCTGGTAATGCTTGCCGTCGGTTTCTTCAAAGTATTTGAGGATGCCGCCGTCCAACTGATACACATGCTCCAACCCTTCTTCGCGCATCAGAATGGCCGCCTTTTCGCAGCGGATGCCGCCGGTGCAAAAGCTGATCACGGTCTTGTCTTGCAAGGCCGTCTTGTGGGCCCGAAAGGCATCGGGGAAATCGCTGAATTTGCCGATGCGCCAATCCATCGCGCCCGCAAATGTTCCCTCGTCCACCTCAAAGGCGTTGCGCGTGTCCAGCGTCACCACCGGGCGGCCTGCGTCGTCCTGGCCCGCTTCCAACCAGCGCCGCACCGTGGCCGCACTCACCGCCGGGGCGCGGCCTTGCGCGGGTTGGATAGCTGGGTGGTTCATGCGGATGATTTCGCGTTTGACCTTGACCAGCAATTTTTTGAAAGGTTGGGTGGCTGACCAACTTTCTTTGGGCTGGAGGTCCGCAAAACGCGCATCGGCTTGCAACTGCAATACAAATTGCCGCACCGCTTGGGCATCGCCTGCCAAAAAGAGATTGATGCCTTCTTCGGCCAATAAGACCGTGCCTTTGAGTGCCAAGGCCTTGGCCTGGCTGTGCAAGTTTTCACTTAGTACAGGCGTATCCGCCAGATTGATGAATTTGTAGGCAGAGATGTTGAGCACAGTGTTCACGCGGACAATTTTACGGGCCGCCTTTACGGGCCGCCTGCCTACAATGGCCCGATGTTTTGTCACCTGCGCCTGCACACTGAATTCTCCGTCGTCGACGGCACCACCCGCATCGACGAGGTCGTGCAAGCCGCAGCCGCCAATGGGCAGCCCGCGCTGGCCATCACCGACCTGAACAACCTGTTTGGCACGGTCAAGTTTTACCGCCAGGCGCGCGCCCGGGGCGTCAAGCCGCTGATTGGCGCGGAAGTGCTGCTCGAAGGCATGGGCAGCGACCCGGCCGCCACCTCGCGCATGGTCTTGCTGGTGCAAAACAAGCAGGGTTACCTGAACCTGTCTGAGTTGCTGGCCCGCAGTTTCACCCGCAACCCCGGCCGCCCGCAGGCTGTGGCCAGCCTGTCCTGGCTGGCCGAGCTGAACGAGGGTTTGATTGCCTTATCCGGCGCGCAGGCCGGGCCGGTGGGGCAGGCACTGGTGCAGGGCGATAGCGCGCGCGCGCAGGCGCTGGCCCTGCAGCTGGCAGGTATCTTTGCCCACCGCTTTTATCTGGAGCTGCAACGTGCGGGACGGCCCGATGACGAGGCCCATGTGGCCGCTGCTGTCACCCTGGCAGCCCGCATGAAACTGCCGGTGGTGGCCACCCAGCCTATTCAGTTCATGGCGTCGGAGGACTTCGAGGCGCACGAGGCGCGGGTCTGCATCGCCGACGGTGAGTTGCTCTCCAACCCCCGCCGCGTGCGCCGGTTCACCCGCGAGCAGTACTTCAAAAGTACGCCGCAAATGCTTGCGCTGTTCGAAGATATTCCATCGGCTATCAGCAATACCCTGGAGATTGCCAAGCGCTGCAACCTGAGTTTGGTGCTGGGTAAGCCGCAGTTGCCGGAGTTCCCCACGCCCTTGGTGGACGGCCAGCGCATGACGCCCGAGGACTACTTCCGCTACGCCTCGCACCAGGGTCTGCAAGAGCGATTGGCGCAGCTCTACCCGGACGCCGCCGTGCGCGAAGGCCAACGCGCCCGCTACGAAGAACGGCTGGAGTTTGAGATCGCCACCATCGTCAAGATGGGCTTTCCGGGCTACTTTTTGATCGTGGGCGACTTCATCAACTGGGCCAAGTCCAACGGCTGCCCGGTGGGGCCAGGGCGCGGATCGGGTGCGGGTTCGCTGGTGGCATATTCCCTGAAGATCACCGATTTGGACCCGCTGCAATACAACTTGCTGTTCGAGCGTTTTCTGAATCCCGAGCGGGTCTCCATGCCCGACTTTGACATCGACTTTTGCCAAAGCAACCGCGACCGCGTGATCGATTACGTCAAAGCCAAATACGGCAAAGACGCCGTCAGCCAGATCGTGACCTTCGGCACCATGGCCGCACGCGCGGCGGTGCGCGACGTGGGCCGGGTGCTGGATTTCAGCTACACCTTTTGCGACGGCATCAGCAAGCTCATTCCCAACAAGCCCGGCACCAGCATCAGCCTGCAATTGCCGCCACCCGGTGCCAAGCGCGGCGATAAGGCAGCGTATGCGCTGCTGGAAGAGCCGCTGCTGGCCGAGCGCGAGGCCAAGGAGGAGGATGTCAAAACCCTGCTGGAGCTGGCGCGCAAGCTCGAGGGCATGACGCGCAACGTGGGCATGCACGCCGGTGGCGTTTTGATCGCGCCGGGCAAGCTCACCGACTTTTGCCCGCTGTACCAGCAGCCCGGCAGCGAGTCCGCAGTCAGCCAGTTTGACAAAGACGATGTGGAGTCCATCGGCTTGGTGAAGTTCGACTTTTTGGGATTGGCCACGCTGACCATTTTGGAGCTGGCCCGCGAGATGATTGCCAGCCGCCACGCGGGGCAGCAACACTTTGCGTACGAGACGCTGCCGCTGGACGATGCGCAGGTGTACCGCCTGTTTGCGCAGGGCAAGACCGAGGCCGTGTTCCAGTTTGA
>CANIRI010000196.1 GCA_947469815.1 Comamonadaceae bacterium
AAGAAGCCATCGGCATGACCTTCGGCGAAGCCGGTCCTGTGCCCGCACAAGGCCAGATCGCCCAGCAGATCTTCTGGTACACCGCTTTCACCGCCGACATGATCAAGCCCGGTCTGCCGGTTGTGAACGAAGACGGCACACCAAAATGGCGCATGGCTCCCGGCCCCAACGGCCCGTACTGGAAGCAAGGCATGCAAAACGGCTACCAGGACGTGGGTTCATGGACTTTCTTTAAAGACCATGACGCCAACAAAGTGGCCGGTGCTTGGCTTTATGCCCAGTTCGTGACCGCCAAGACCACTTCGCTGAAGAAGACCGTGGTCGGCCTGACGCCTATCCGCGAAAGCGACATCCAGTCCAAAACCATGACGGACATGGCGCCTAAGCTGGGCGGCCTGGTGGAGTTCTACCGCAGCCCGGCCCGTGTGGCCTGGACTCCGACTGGAACCAACGTGCCCGATTACCCCAAGCTGGCCCAGCTCTGGTGGAAAAACGTGGCAGTGGCTGTGACGGGTGAGAAGACCCCGCAAGCCGCCATGGACAACCTGGCTGAGGAAATGGACCAGGTCATGGCCCGTTTGGAGCGCGCTGGAATGGCCAAGTGCCCACCCAAGCTCAACCCCAAGGGTGACCCCAACAAGTACCTGAGTGACAAGGGTGCTCCATGGAAGAAGCTGGCTAACGAGAAGCCGAAGGGTGAAACCATTGCCTATGACACGCTCCTGAATGCGTGGAAAGCCGGCAAGGTTCGCTAAGCCCCCCGCCTTGCAGCCGTCTGCAAGGCACCAACCGCGCCACCGTCCGTCCTGGTCTGACCAGCGGGCGGTGGTGCCCCCATTCTTTCGTCGTGCGCGATGTGTGGATAGCCATGTTCGAAAACGCCAGCCCCCTGCCAACCGTTCGAGAGCACGCGCTCGCGCAATTGCGCCAGCCGCATGTCTACGACATGGCGATCGTGGGCGGCGGTGCCACCGGCTTGGGCCTGGCGCTGGACGCCGCGCAGCGCGGCCTGTCGGTTGTGCTGGTCGACTCCCACGATTTCGCGCAAGGCACGTCGTCGCGCTCGACCAAGCTGCTTCACGGCGGGGTCCGCTACATGGCCCAGGGCAATATCGGCCTGGTGCGCGAAGCATTGCGCGAACGCACCACCGTCTTGCACATTGCGCCGGGCCTGGCCCATCCATTGGCTTTTGTGATTCCTGCCACCCGCTGGTGGGAGCGCGCTTTTTATGGCGCCGGCCTCACGCTGTACGACTGGCTGGCCGGTAGCGCCGGGTTAGGCGCTACCCGCATCTTGAACGCCGCGCAGACCCGGCAATTGCTTCCAGCGGCACGGGCTGCCGGACTGCGAGGTGGCGTTTTGTACTGGGATGCGCAGTTTGATGACGCGCGGCTGGCGATTGCGCTGGCGCGCACGGCCGCGGCCCATGGCGCGCTGCTGGTCAATTACTGCGCCGCCAAAGAATTGCTGATCGAGGGCGGCAAAGTCGCGGGACTGCGCTGCGAAGACAGTTTCAGTGGCGAGGGTTTGACGCTGCGCGCCCGCTGCGTGGTCAACGCCACCGGCGTCTGGGTAGACCAGCTCCGTGGCCAGGAACAAGCAGCCTGTGGCCCGCCCGCCGTGGGCAAGCCCGCGGATTTACCCCCGCTGGTCGCCCCGAGCCAAGGCATCCATATCGTGGTGGACGCGCGCTTTCTCGGCTCGGACACCGCGCTGATGGTGCCCAAGACCTCGGACGGCCGGGTGCTTTTTGCGGTGCCGTGGCTGGGCAAAGTGATCCTGGGTACCACCGACACGCCGCGCGAGCAGATTGAGCGTGAACCCATGGCTTTGCACGAAGAGGTGGATTTCATACTGCGCGAGGCCGCCAAATTCCTGGCCGTGGCGCCCACCCGCGCCGATATCCGCAGCCTGTGGGTCGGATTGCGCCCGCTGGTCCGCCCCCATAGCGCCAACGGCAGCTCGGCTAGTGGCCAGACCCAAAAAATCAGCCGTGAACACACCATCTTGGTCGGACCGGGCGGCATGGTGACGGTCACCGGCGGCAAATGGACGACCTACCGCGCCATGGCGCAGGACGTGCTGCAGGTGTGCTCCGGCCATGGCCTGGTGCCCCCACTGCCACCCTGCCAGTCCGCGCAGACGGTGCTACTGGACGGACCCGCCGCCGCTCAGCCGCCGCCAAATGGGATTGAAACGGCGCCAGATGACGCCTGGGCGGGCGGGTTGACCCCCCACCAAGTTCGCTTTGCGGTGGAGCATGAATACGCCTGCACGGTGGAAGATGTGCTGGCGCGCCGCAGCCGCCTGCTCTTTTTGGATGCCGCAGCGGCACGCGACGCTGCACCTTTTGTTGCATCGGTGATGCAGAGTTGCGGTGTTGCCGACCCGAGGCCGCAGGAATTGACCGCCCTGGCCGCCAAATATTTGCAAATTCCTTGACGCGACCCCGTAAAGCGGGGGTTTGTCATGCATAATCGCGGGCTTCGCTAGAATTCTTTGGCGAAGTATCTGCCCAAATGGCTGTGATGTGAGTGGTTCATGTCGCAGGCAGCGGGCCCAAGACTGATCGCAGGTGTTGTACCTGCGGTGCAAGTTGGGAAAACGAAATGATCCAGACTGAATCTCGGTTAGAAGTCGCCGATAACACCGGCGCGAAGTCCGTCCTTTGTATCAAGGTGCTGGGCGGCTCTAGGCGCCGCTACGCCACTGTGGGCGACATCATCAAAGTCAGCATCAAGGAAGCTGCGCCGCGTGGACGCGTCAAAAAAGGCGAGGTCTACAGCGCTGTTGTGGTGCGTACCGCCAAGGGCATCCGTCGCAGCGACGGCTCCCTGGTGAAGTTTGACGGCAACGCAGCAGTGCTGCTAAACGCCAAGTTGGAGCCCATCGGCACCCGTATTTTCGGACCCGTGACGCGCGAGTTGCGCACGGAAAAGTTCATGAAAATCGTGTCCCTGGCGCCTGAAGTGCTGTAAGGAAAAGCCATGAACAAAATTCGTACAGGCGACCAGATCATCGTGATCGCTGGTCGTGACAAAGGCAAGCGCGGCGTAGTCAGTTCCCGCAAGGATGACTCGCATGTGCTGGTAGACGGTGTGAATCTGGTCAAGAAGCACACCAAACCCAATCCCATGAAGGGCGTGAGCGGCGGCATTGTTGAGAAGACCATGCCAATCCACCAGTCCAATGTGGCAATTTTCAACGCGACTACCGGCAAAGCCGATCGCGTGGGCATCAAATCCCTGGCCGATGGCAAGCGCGTGCGCGTGTACAAGTCCAGCGGCGAAGAAATCAAGGTGGCATGAGATGGCACGCTTACAACAACACTTCCGCGAAAAAGTAGCCCCTGAGCTGATGGCCAAATTCGGCTACACATCGCCCATGCAGGTGCCGCGCATCACCAAGATCACACTCAATATGGGTGTGAGCGAGGCGGTTGCCGACAAGAAGATCATGGAAAACGCCGTCTCTGACTTGACCAAGATTGCCGGCCAAAAGCCCGTCGTCACCAAGTCGAAAAAAGCGATCGCCGGTTTCAAGATCCGCGAAGGCCAGGCGATTGGTTGCATGGTCACGCTGCGCGGCTTGCGCATGTATGAGTTCCTGGATCGCTTTGTGACGGTTGCGCTGCCCCGCGTGCGTGACTTCCGCGGCATCTCCGGACGCGCTTTCGACGGCCGTGGCAACTACAACATCGGCGTGAAAGAGCAAATCATCTTCCCTGAAATCGAGTACGACAAGGTCGACGCCCTGCGCGGACTCAATATCAGCATCACCACCACCGCAAAGTCGGACGACGAGTGCAAAGCGCTCCTGGCCGGTTTCCGCTTCCCGTTCAAGAACTGAGGTCCACGATGGCAAAAATGGCTTTGATTGAGCGCGAACTCAAGCGCGACAAACTGGTTGCCAAGTATGCAAAGAAGCATGCGGAGCTGAAGGCGATTGCGGGCGATGCCAAGCGCAGCGACGAAGAGCGTATGCAGGCGCGTTTTGCGCTGCAAAAACTCCCGCGCAATGCCAATCCGACGCGCCAACGCAACCGTTGCGCGATCACCGGTCGTCCACGCGGCACCTTCCAACAATTCGGCCTGGCTCGCGCCAAGATTCGCGAGATGGCGTTTGCAGGGGAAATCCCCGGCATCGTCAAAGCCAGCTGGTAAGCCGCAGGAGTATTTGATATGAGCATGAGTGATCCCATTGCTGACCTGCTGACGCGCATTCGCAATGCGCAGATGGTCGCCAAGACAACTGTCTCGGTGCCTTCTTCCAAGGTCAAAGTCGCCATCGTCCAAGTCCTGAAGGACGAGGGCTATATCGATTCCTTCAAGGTAACCGGCGAGGCTGGTAAGGCCGAGTTGGAAATTGCCCTGAAATACTACGCCGGGCGCCCTGTGATAGAGCGCATTGAGCGCGTGAGCCGCCCCGGACTGCGTGTGTACCGCGGCGCCGGCGCCATCCCCACCGTGCAAAACGGTTTGGGCGTGGCCATCGTGACCACCCCCCAGGGCGTGATGACCGACCGCAAAGCCCGCGCCAACGGCGTCGGTGGCGAAGTCCTGTGCGTCGTCGCATAAATCTGCTGAGAGGAACTCACCATGTCTCGCGTAGGTAAATTACCCGTCCTCATCCCTGCAGGGGTTGAAGTGGCGATGAAAGACGACCAGATCAGTGTGAAGGCTTCTGCCAACGTGCTGCACCTGAGCCGCAATGCACTGGTCAACGTGGTCAATGAAGGTGGCAAGCTCAACTTCACGCCAGCCAATGAATCGCGTGAAGCGAATGCCATGACCGGCACCATGCGCCAGTTGGTGAACAACATGGTGGTCGGTGTGACCAAGGGCTTCGAGAAGAAGCTCACCCTGTTGGGCGTGGGCTACAAAGCCCAGGCCACCGGCAGCAAGCTCAATTTGGTGGTGGGCTACTCGCACCCCGTGAATATCGACATGCCTGTCGGAATCACGGTGGCGACACCGACCCCGACCGAAATCGTCATCAAAGGTGCTGACCGCCAGCGCGTGGGGCAAATTGCTGCCGAAATCCGCGACGTGCGTCCTCCCGAGCCCTACAAAG
>CANIRI010000197.1 GCA_947469815.1 Comamonadaceae bacterium
CCCGTGCTTGATACCACCATGGCCACTTTGGATCGTAGTCTACGGCAAAGCGTAGGCGTGTCATCCGTCCGGCATGCCTACGAACAAGCACAAAAAGACATCCGAGCCCAGTGGAAACGGGTAGACCAATGGGCTGGCGAAATGGGCCACATGCGGTCTGCTTCGGAAGCTACAGCGTATGGCGAATCCGCCGGCCCGCACAGGCCTACAGCCCCGTTGCATCTAGAGCCGTATGAGGAACTTTTGCAACAAGCGTTCGACGGGCACCTTCAGTTTCTCGGCAACAGCCAAGTGCACCGGCTAAAGCAAGCCGATTTCAGGGGCAAGTTGCTCACCGCATTGCGCGCACGCATTGCGCAGATATCCCAGCAAATGTCCCACGAATGTGAAACCTGGCATGCCCAGGCTGCGCAAGCCCTTGGACATCGCCTGCCACCCAGCCAGCGCGCAAACCTCCAAGGGCCCCAGGAAGACAAACTGAAGCAGCTACACCAGACGCTAAACGCCTATTTTTTAGCTTTGGCAGAAACGAATGCCTATGAATGAATTCAATTGACAGCATCTACCTGACAAATTACTACAATAGTTGCAAACCGTAGACAGATTTCCATCAAGGGAGAGGGCCATGAATACCCAAAAAGGGGCCACCAAGGTACTGGTGGTCGATGACAGTGCAACCATCCGACGCAGCGCAGAGGCGTTCTTACGTCAAGGCGGCTATGAGGTCATGCTCGCCGAAGACGGCTTTGCCGCGCTGTCGAAGATTGCGAGCCAAAGGCCTGATCTTGTTTTCTGCGACGTCATGATGCCCAGGCTGGACGGGTACCAGACCTGCACCATCCTCAAGCAAAGCGCCGATTTCGCCAACATCCCCGTTGTCATGCTCTCGTCCAAGGACGGTGTTTTTGATAAAGCCCGCGGAAAAATAGCTGGGGCAGCGAGCTACCTGACCAAACCTTTCGGCAAACAGGACCTATTGGATGCGGCAGCCATTTGGACAAAGTCCGTCCCCGAGCAATAAGATGACCGTTCAAAACATCCTGCTCGTCGACGACTCCAAAACGGAGACCTTGGTGCTGTCCGAACTTCTGACGTCTGCCGGTTACAGCGTCGCCACTGCCGGTACCGCCGAAGAAGCTTGGAATCACCTGCAAACCGATCTTCCCGATTTGATCCTCCTGGACGTGGTGATGCCAGGTGCCAATGGTTTTGAGTTCACCCGCCGCTTGCAACGAACGTCGAAGTACGCGGGTCTGCCCATTTTTCTGTGCTCCAGTAAAAATCTGACCAGCGATAGGCTTTGGGGCCTGCGCCAAGGAGCCACGGGCTACTTCACCAAACCGGTGGACGCCGCCGACCTGCTGGCCGCAATTCAAGCCCTCAAATAGCGATTGCAGATGGCTTACCAAGAGCGCAACGACGGGGCACAGGAACCTCAGGCCCGAACTGGGGAAGCCACCCCACACGGGTCATCACCGGCAAAGTGGCTGGCATGCATGGCGCCGCAACATCGCTACCTGTTCGCTTTGGAGCACACGGGCGAAGTCATCCGGGGTGCAACGATTACCAAATTACCCTTTACCCACGCTTGGTTTTGCGGGCTCATCAGCGTGCGGGGCAAGCTGCACGGGGTCATTGACTTACCCGGCTTCTTGGCCACCCATAAGGGGGATATGCCGCAGGAATCCAGCGGCCTGGAGCACCCGGCGCATGAAGTCAGCGGCTGCATCGTGACCCTTGGCGCGGCGCTGGGATGGCCGTGCGGCCTGGTTGTGGGAAAGCTGGAAGGCCTGCGCAGCCCTGGCGACTTCCAGCGCGTTTCCAGCCGCCTGGTCAATCACAGCCCCTTGATCAGCGGCATCTACCGTGACCCCGGCGATAGCCAATGGCTAGAGGTTAACTTGATCGACTTGGTCGCGTCCGCTATGGCGCGCTCCCATTAGCTTGGAACCAGAATTACTATGAACACAGCCGACACCGGCGATGACGCAACCATCACCTTGCCGTTTTTCTTGGGACGACGTAGACCCCGGGAATTTCGCCGGATATTCACCAGCGTTTTGGCCTTCAGCCTGCCCTTGGTGATCGTGTCCTGGGGCTACCAGTACCTGGAGGAGCGGTCTGTCCTACCCAAAATCATCGCATCCAGCACGATGGCAGGCGATATGCAGCACCTGGGTCGCGCTGCCGGCCTGGCCTTGGAAGGAGGCGCTAGCGCACTGGACCAGTTGTCCTTGCGCTCCCAATCACTGGGCGAATCGCTCAGCGTGTTGCAGGCCGATGACCCCTTCAGCGCACTCTGGGGTGAATCGACGATCCGTGCAGAACGCACGGCAAACATCGCGGCACTGGTGCGGCAAGCCCAATTGGCGGCCCGACGCGTAACCGACATGCAAGGCACGCCCCAGACGCACCGGCAACTGGCCCAATCGCTTGCAGATGATTTAAGCCGCTACGAAGACGCATTGCGAGCAACGGCGCTTTTCAAACCGGCCGTCATGCTAAGTCCTGCCGATTTGGAAACATGGAATGCCCTGGAGTCCACGGCCGCACTGACGACGCAGTGGGGCCTACAACTGCGCTCCGACAAGGACAGCGCGGAGCTGGTCGCACCCATGCTTGCCGAACTGGCAGCGCTGCGCCAGCGTGAAGCCGCAGTGGGGCTGGCCCTGTCCAACCCGCGTGCCGCGGTGCCGCAGGGCCTGGCACCGGGTGCCCATGCAGAGAAGCTGATGCAAACCGCACAATCCATCGAAGAAAAGGCCCGCGCACTAGGCAACGGGCTCGACGGCATACAAGACATGCAGGGTCTTGTACTCCAAATAGCGTCGGGCTCGGAGCAAATCGACGCCGAAGTGCGGGCACTCAACCAGGTCCTGCAGAGCGGCCTGTACCAAAACAGCGCTGCGTGGGTGGCCGATATGCTGCTGCGCGCCCTGCTGTTGATTGCATTGGTTGGATTGTTGTACCTGCGGTTTTCCAAACAAGATCTTGCGCAGCGCCAGGCTGATAACCTGCGCCAAAACGCGATCCTGCAACTGCAGTGGGCCGAGGCCGCCGCACAGGACGCCAAACAAGCCAACGAAACTACGCAACTGGCCATCTTTCGCCTGATGCAGGAATTGCAGGATATCGCCTCAGGCGACCTGAGCAAGCGGACAACTGTCAGCGAAGACTTAACCGGCGGCATCGCAGACGCGATCAACTACACGGTCGAGGAACTGCGCGTGCTGGTGATCGGCGTGCTGCGTACCGCCGAGCGTGTGACCTCGACGACGGCCCAGGTGGACGCCACCTCACTGGTTCTGCTGGAATCCTCTCGCAACCAACTGGCGGCTATGCGCGGTGCCGGCCAATCGGTTGTGCATCTGGCTGGCCGAGTCGACGCCGTATCGGCGCAAGCCGAGGCGTCTGCCGAGGTAGCCCGTCAATCGCGAGCGGCAGCTCAATCAGGCTTAAGCGCCGTGCAGGAAGCCATCAGCAGCATCGACACGCTGCGAGACCATGTCCATGAGACATCCAAGCGCATCAAACGCCTAGGCGAATCGTCCCAGGAAATCGGCGAAATCACTGCGCTGATTTCCGAGATCACCGCACAAACCAATCTGCTGGCCGTCAACGCCGCCATACAGGCGGCATCGGCCGGTGAGGCTGGCAGGGGGTTTTCGGTGGTAGCTGAAGAGGTGGGCCAACTGGCCGAACGCTGTGCGAATGCGGCACGGCAAATCACCACACTGGTTCTTGGCATACAGACCGACACCCAAACAGCCATCGCAGCGATGGAGCGATCGGCCCAGAGTGTTGTGGAAGGTACGCGGCTATCCGACCGCGCAGGCGTAGCGCTCACAGACATCAACCAACTGTCGGGTGATGTGAGCACGCGTATTGAGCAAATCGCCAGCGTCGCCAGCCAGGAATCTGCATCCGCCAAGGCGGTGGCCCACAACATGCAAGACATTGTCGCCTTGATCGAGCAGACATCACACGGCACCCAGCTGAATGCCGACAAGGTGCGGGGCTTGCGCGGCGCGGCCGACGATCTGCGCGAGTCAGTCGCCCGCTTCAACGTGGCTTGATGCCAGCACCTGCATGCCGCACCCTTCGATCGAAACCGAAAATCCTGTAGCCGGCGCAAAAGACCTGGGGCCACTGGTCTGGGTGCTGAATGATCTGCGCCAATCGATCCCTATGGCGACCATGGCTTTGTGCCGAGCAGCCAAAGAGTCCCGATCCGCAGCGCGTATGGGCGAGGGCTGGCCAGACGACAGCAGCCTGCTGGCCGCACAACACCAATTCGAACAAGCCGCCGGTGCCCTGGCCATCGTTGGCCAATTGGAGGCGGCAAAAATATGCGCTGCAGCCAAGGCTGCGACTGCGGTCTTCATCCAAAAACCGGCTGCTTGCACGGAAGAGGCAGCGGCTAGCATCCACCGCGCAGGTCAGGCCGTCATCAACTTTTTGCAAGCGCACTTAAGCGGGTATGACTATTCTGCGGTGGCGCTTTTTCCGAGCTACCGGGAAATCCTTCCTATCAGCGGCGCACAGCACTTCCATCCTGCGGATTTGTGGCAGCCGACATGGCGCTGGCAGATACTCCCTCGACCAACGCTGCCCGCCGCTGCAATGCAATGGGCTGTAGACAACACGGGGGAGTTTGACAGTGCCTTACTGGGATGCATCCGCAGTGCCGACCCCGCTTCGGCGCACGCGCTCACCGGTTTGTGCAGCGCCTTGGCGCAGCGCAGCAGCGATGAACGGCACAGCAGCTACTGGCATATAGCGGCCGGTTTTTTCGAGGCTGTCAGCTTGAAGCTTCTGGTTCATACCGTCGAAATCAAGCGCACGATGGCCGATATCCGCGGATCATTGATGCGGCAGCACGCCGGCGCAAACGAGTTGAAACGGCATGCCCGGGAGATGGTTTTTTTCTGCGCGTGCGCGCGTCCGCAACCGGATTCGCAGGCACCCCATTTGCAAGCGGTTCGCACAGGCTATGGTTTGAATGGAACGTCCGATATCGACTACCAAACCGATGTTTTTAGCAATCGCGATCCCCAAAAA
>CANIRI010000198.1 GCA_947469815.1 Comamonadaceae bacterium
AGCGTGTCGGACAGTTCGCGGATCGGACGGCGCGCAGACGCAGAGGGCAGGGCGGGGGGGCGGTCTGGCGAAGGTGGCAGGGTCACTGGGGCATTTTAGGTGGCGCTCATCGCTTGCCCAGGGGCGGGTTCGGTCTGGTGTCCATCGCAGCAGCTTGGGACCACAGCGCAAGATGCATTGCGCACTATGGCTACATTACGCAGTATTTATCATAAATATTGTTTTATATGGCAATTAAATAGCGCAAATAGGCGTATTCGCACACAATAAACAATTATCTGGCGTGTATGCCTGCGTACACTGCGAGGCATCTTGTCTTTCAACGCCATAGGTTCCCATGCTCCAAAACCCCGCCACCAAGTACCGTGCCTTCCCGCCCGTCGATTTACCCGACCGCCAATGGCCCGGCCGCACCATCACCGCGCCTCCGGTGTGGATGAGCACCGACTTGCGCGACGGCAACCAGTCGCTGTTTGAGCCCATGAACCTGGAGCGCAAGCTGCGCATGTTCCGCAGCGTCTGCCAGATTGGCTTCAAAGAGATCGAGGTCGGCTTTCCCAGCGCTTCGCAAACCGACTTTGACTTTGTCCGCAAGCTGGTCGACGACAAGTTGATCCCGCAGGACGTCACCATCGAGGTGCTGACCCAGGCGCGCGAGCACCTGATCCGCCGCACCTTCGAGTCGGTAGTCGGTGCGCGCCGCGTGATCATGCATGTTTACAACGCCACCGCGCCGCTGTTCCGCGATGTGGTGTTCAATATGAGCAAGGCTGAGGTCGTGCAGCTCGCGGTGGACTCGGTCAAGCTGATCAAAGAGCTGGCGCAGGCGCATCCGCAAACCGAGTGGGTTTTGCAATACAGCCCCGAGTTGTTCACCTCCACCGAGCTGGAATTTGCCAAAGAGGTCTGCGACGCCGTCACCGCTGTGTGGGGCGCTACGCCCGACAACAAAGTCATTCTCAATTTGCCCGCCACCGTGGAAGTGGCCACGCCGAATATTTACGCCGACCAGGTCGAGTGGATGCACCGCAACGTGGCGCGGCGCGACAGCGTGATCATCAGCCTGCACCCGCACAACGACCGTGGCACGGCCGTAGCCGCCGCCGAGCTCGGCATCATGGCCGGAGCGGACCGCGTGGAAGGCTGCCTGTTCGGCAACGGCGAGCGCACCGGCAATGTGGACATCGTCACCCTGGCGCTCAACCTCTACACCCAGGGCGTGAACCCGGGGCTGGACTTCTCAGACATCAACGCCGTGGCCCGCACGGTCGAGCATTGCAACCAATTGCCCATCCACCCGCGCCATCCTTATGTGGGCGATTTGGTGTTCACCGCCTTCAGCGGTTCGCACCAGGACGCAATCAAAAAAGGCTTCTCGGCGTTGGACAAAAAAGGCCTGTGGAACGTGCCCTACCTGCCCATCGACCCGGCTGACGTCGGCCGCACCTACGATTCCATCATCCGCGTCAACAGCCAGTCGGGCAAAGGCGGCGTGGCCTACTTGATGGAAGCCGAATTCGGCGTGGTCATGCCCCGCCGTTTGCAAGTGGAGTTTTCCGGTGAAGTACAGGCCTATACCGACAGCCACGGTGGCGAGATGACGGCCCAGGCCATCTGGGATTTGTTCGCCGCCACTTACCTCGACACCACCGCGCCGCTGCACTACGTGGAGCACAACCTCACCGACCATCCGCACAACAGCAGCGGGCAGGGCATCCGCCTGGTGGTGGAAGCGGCTGGTATGCGGCACGTGCTCAAAGGCTACGGCAACGGCCCTATCGATGCGGCGGTGCAAGCGCTGCAAAGCCTGGGCGTGCGGGTGCAGGTGCGCAACTTTGAGGAGCGTTCCACCAAAGCCAGCGAAGAAGCCGGCGAGGCGCAGGCCTGCGCCTTCATGGAGTTGGCCACCGTGGGCAGCGACAAGGTCGAGCGCTTTGGTGTGGGCTTGGACACCAACATCGTCACCGCTTCCATCAAGGCCTTGGTCAGCGGGGTGAACCGCCTTGGCGTCGGCGTCCAAGCGCCTGCCGCTGTGCTGGCGGCGTGAGGCGGTAGACCCCGACGGTCTGTGCGGCGCCGGGCGCTGATAATCCCGCGCCATGGACCTTCTTTTTCTGCTTGCCTTTGTGGCGGCCATTGCCGCCCAGTGGCGCAAAGCCCAGGAGCACCGCCAGCGCGTGCATTTTCTGGCGGGCTACCTGCGCAGCTACCAGATCGAGAAGCTGATGGAAACCCTGTCCACCGGCTATTTGCGCGCCCTGGGCGAGAAAGATCCGGAGCGGGCGCAAAGCGTGTGGAACACCTTGGCCCTGTCGGAGGGCCAGCTCGAAGAACAGTTCAAACGTTTTGCCAATGAACTGGCTAGCGCCGATGAGGCCTCCAGCCGCGTCAGCCGCGTGCCCCTGGACCTGCCATTTGTGCGCCAGTGGTTTCCATCCACCACCTTTGACCTGCGCCGCCTGATGCGCATCCACGCCCAGGGCATCTCCAGCACCTTGGCCAACGCCCGCCAACTCTCGCAGCGCGACCGCGCCTTTCAACTCTGCGCCGAGATGTTTTTAATGCAGCACAGCTGCCACTGGTTTTGCAACGCCCGCATGGTCGCTTCCGCCCGCCTGCTGGCGCGCCACCAAACCCGCTACGACCAGGTCTTGGCCAACGTGGGCGAGGGCACCCGCGCCGCCTATACCGCACTGGTGGCGGGGTGGACGCCTACCTTGGGGTGAGGGGCGATACACTGCGCAGACCTTGCAACGGAGTCGCCCATGTCCAGCACCTTCGACCAGCTCAGTACCCAGGCCATTGCCCTGTCTCCGTCGGACCGCGCTCGCCTAGCAGACCTGTTACACGCCTCCTTGCCTGACGAACTGAGCCAGGATCTGGATGCAGCTTGGGATCACGAAATTCGGGTCCGCATAGATGCCCTCGAATCAGGAACGGCGGGGCTGGTCGCGTCTGCGCAGGTGCATGAAGAGGCCCGCAAAATCTACCAGCGGTGAAGTCTGTCCGGTACCTTGGGGCGGCGCGGGACGAATTCCTCCATGAAGTGGCCTATTTCACGTCGGTGAGCCCCCAGTTGGGCCAGCGCTTCGATCAAGCAGTCCAAAAGGCCGAGGCGCTGATCGCAGAGTTTCCCGAGGCGGGTTTTCCGTTCAAGTTTGGAACCCGCCGGGTTTTGCCGGGCGAGTTCAAGTTGTCTTTGGTGTAAGCCGTCCGCGAAACCGAGGTGGTGGTGCTCGCCTTCGCCCCTTTCAGACGCAAACCGGGTTATTGGCGACCCCGCCTCAGCGCCGCTTAGGCTTGTGGCGGCGCGTTCCAGCGCCCACCGCTGCAGCGGGTAATTCCCGCCAGATCCAGCCTCGATTCCAAGTGCGAAAAACCGGCTTGCGCCAACAGCGCGCACACCGCCTGCGCCTGCTCAAAACCATGCTCCAGCAGCAGCCAGCCGCCGGGGTGCAGGTGCTGCTGGGCGCTGGCGATGATGGTGCGGATAGCGTCCAGGCCATCGGCGCCGCTGCTCAAGGCCATTGCCGGTTCGTGGTGCAGGGCGTCCAGATGCGGGTCGCCCTCGGCCACATACGGCGGGTTGGAAACGATGGCATGGAAACGGCCTTGCGCGCTGTGTAGCCAGTCTCCCTGCGCGAACTGCACCGGCAGTTTCAGACGCTGCGCGTTGGCCTGCGCCACGGCCAGCGCGTCCGCGCTGTGGTCCAGCGCATGCACTTCCCACAAGCGGCGTTCGTATTGCAGCGCCAGCGCCACTGCGCCGCTGCCGGTGCCCAGGTCCAGTACCCGTTGCGGCGCGGCGGGCAGGGCCTGCAACGCCCAATCGACCAGGGTCTCGGTGTCTGCGCGGGGGTCGAGCACGCGTGCGTCGACCAGCAGGTCCAGACCGTAAAAAGCCTTGTGGCCGGTGATGTAAGCCAAGGGTTCGCCACGGAGCCGCCGTTCTAAAACCGCTTCCCAAAGAACAAGGGCGTCCGACGGCAATACGTCGGTGTCATGGGCGATCAACCAGGCGCGTTCTTGCGGACTGCGCCCGCTGGCGTGCAGCAACAAAAGCTGCGCGTCAAGCCGGTGAAGACCGCCCGCCTGCGCCTGGGCGAGCGCGTGCGCCAAGGTGGTGGTGCTCATGTGCGGCCCAAGGTCACGCCCCGACTGCGAGCGCGGCCATTTGCTGCGCTGCCTCGTACGCTTGCAGCGCCGAGACCACATCACCCAGATCGCCTTCCATGATGCCCAGCAACTTGTACAGTGTGAGGTTGATGCGGTGGTCGGTGAGCCGCCCTTGCGGGAAGTTGTAGGTGCGGATGCGGTCGCTGCGGTCGCCGGTGCCGACCAGGCTTTTGCGCTCGGCGGCGTCTTTGGCGGCGCGTTCGCTGCGGTCTTTTTCCTGGATGCGCGCGGTCAGTACGCGCAGTGCCTGCGCTTTGTTGCTGTGCTGGCTGCGTCCGTCCTGGCATTCCGCCACGATGCCGGTGGGCAGATGGGTGATGCGCACCGCCGAGTCGGTTTTGTTGATGTGCTGACCGCCCGCACCGCTGGCGCGGTAGGTGTCAATGCGCAGGTCGGCCGGGTTGATTTTGATGGCCTCTTGCTCGTCGGGCTCGGCCAGAACGGCCACGGTGCAGGCGCTGGTGTGGATACGGCCCTGCGTTTCGGTGGCGGGGACGCGCTGCACCCGGTGGCCGCCGGATTCGAACTTCAGCGTTCCGTAGGCGTTGTGGGCTTCCACCCGTATCACCACCTCTTTGTAGCCGCCGAGTTCGCTCACCGATTCGCTCATGACCTCGACCTTCCAACCCAGGCTGTCGCAGTAGCGGGTGTACATGCGCAGCAAATCGCCCGCGAACAGAGCCGATTCGTCACCGCCTGTGCCAGCGCGGATTTCGACAAAGGCGTTGCGCGCATCGTCCGGGTCTTTGGGCAGCAGCATGCGCTGGAGTTCGGCCTCCAACTCCGCCATCTCGGCGCTGGCGCTGTCGATCTCTTCCTGCGCCATTGCCTGCATCTCCGCGTCGCCAGCGGCTTCGCTTTGCATCGTATGCGCCGCAT
>CANIRI010000199.1 GCA_947469815.1 Comamonadaceae bacterium
GAGCCGAGGCCAGCAAGCCTCTTCGCAATAAAAATGCAGCACGGCTTCGCAGTCGCAATGCAAGTCGAGCACGTAATCGGCGTCAAAGGAGAGCAGCAGCAACTGGCGGCGCAGGCTGGCTAACTCGGTATCGGGCGTCCACTGTTCCAGATAGCGCCGCATAGCCTGGCGCACCAGGGCCACATTGGCCTGCGCATCGCTACCCAGCGTGGGCAGCACCTCGGCGCTGATGCGGCTGAAGAAGTCCGGGTAATGGCGGTTGAAGTTCTCGCCCGTGTTGAACTCAAAGCGTCCCATGGGTTTGTGCTGCAGCCTTTGCGCCGCGCCGACCGGGTTGGCCATGGGAACGAGCACGATATGCCCGTGAATCTGGCCCGCCGCATCGGCAGCCTCCAGCAGGGGGCGCAGGTGGTAGGCGGTCAGCATACCCGGCAGCTCCTCAGCGTGCAGACTGGCCTGGATATAGACCTTGGGGCCACTGCCGGGCGCGCCGAAATGCAAGCTGCTCAGCGTGGTGTGCAGGCCCAAACTGGGCGAGCGAAGCGGGTGATCGTGGCGTTGCATGAGCTACAGCTTAGCGCGCGGGCGGCTCAGGCCTCTTGTGGTGCCAGGTAGGCCAGGAAATGCCGCTCCGCCAAGCGGAACAAGCCCACCAGCATAAAGGTGGCAAGAAGGTAGATGCCAGCCGCAAACAAAAAAGCTTCAAAGGGCAGATAAAACTTGCTGTACACGCGGCTGGCCGCCGAGGTGACGTCGATCATGCTGGGTACTGCGCTGGCCAGGCTGGTGCTTTGCAGCATCATCACCACTTCGTTGCTGTAGGCGGGCAGCGAGCGGCGCAGGGCGCTTGGCAGAACCACGCGCCACATGGTGCGCCAGGGGCCCATGCCGTAGGCCTGCGCCGCCTCGATTTCACCGGCGCTGGTTTCGCGGATGGCCCCGGCCAGCATTTCGGCGGTATAGCCTGCGGTATTCAGGCTGAAGGCCAGCAGGGCGCAGAAAAACGGTTCCTTGAAATAAGTCCAAGGCCATATGTCGTCCCAGCGGGCCTGTATCCATTCCAGCTGGCCCAGGCCGTAGTAAATCAAATACACCTGTATCAGCAAAGGCGTGCCACGCACCACATAGGTGTAAGCGCCCACCACCGAGCGCAGCACGGCGGAGCGCCCGGTCAGCGCCAGCGCAAACAGCAGCGCCAACACCGCGCCAATGGCCAGGCTGGAGAACAGCAGGGCCAGCGTGGTCAGAATGCCCTCGCCGTACAGCGCCAGGTTGCTGGGCTGGAAGATGACCTCCCACTTCATGCGCTGGCCTCCATCACAGCGACACCCGCCGGGTACCCAGGCTGTAGCGTGCGTCCAAGCGGCGCAAAACCCACAGCGAGGCGCTGGTGAACAGCAAAAACAGCGCGGCGGTGAATAGGAAAAACTCAAAAGGCGAGCGCGTGGCAGCGCTGGCCTGTTTGGCGATGTAGGTCATCTCCTGCAAACCGATCAGGCTGACCAGCGCGGTCGACTTGATCAGCACCAGCCAGTTGTTGGTAAAGCCGGGCAGGGCGTAGCGCACCATTTGCGGCGCGGTAATGCGCAAAAAGGTTTGCCGTCTCCCCATGCCGAAAGCCCATGCCGCCTCGGCCTGGCCACGCGGAATCGCCAGAATCGCGCCGCGAAAGGTTTCGGTCATGTAGGCGCCGTAGATAAAACCCAGCGTCAACACCCCGGCCACAAAGGGGTTGATATCCACCGAGCCCTTGCGGCCCAGCGCTTCCATCAGGTGGTTCAGGCCCATGGTGCCGCCGTAGAACACCAGCAGCATCATCACCAGATCAGGGATGCCGCGCACCACGGTGGCGTACAGCGTGCCTGCGGCAGAAGCGAAGCGGTCTTGCGATAGCCGGGCCGCCGCACCCAGCAAGCCGAACACCACGGCCACGGCCAGCGAGGCCAGCGACACCGCGATGGTCACCAGCGAGGCTTGCAGGATGCTGAGATAGTAGGCATGCATGTGCAGTGAGGTGTAACCGAAAACCGGCTCTTTTCTATCTTTCGATCGGGCGCAGACATAAAAAAATCGGCGTGTCACTTGAGGAGCGCGCCGATTTGTGGCTTGGCCGACCCCAAGGGGCGGCCCGAGCCGGGTTTTATTCGCCGTAGACGTCGATATTGAACTTGGCGAAGTATTTGTCGTTGATGGTCTTGTAGTTGCCGTTTGCACGGACCGCTTTGATGGCAGCGTTCAGCTCGCCTTTGAGGGCGTCCTCACCCTTGCGCAGGGCAATGCCAGCGCCATAGCCAAAGTATTTCGGCTCTTTCAGATCCGCGCCAGCCAGTGCGAATTTCTCGCCTTCGGGTTTGCTCAGGAAACCACCGGTGACTTCCATGAAGTCGGCCACGGTGCCGTCCAGACGGCCGGATTTGATGTCCAGATAAACCTGGTCTTGCGCTTCGTAGCTGTTAACGACCACACCGGCGGGCTTGAGTTCACCCATGGCATAGGCCTCTTGCGTGGAGCCTTTGAGTACGCCGATTTTTTTGCCTTTGATCGAGGCAGGGTCGGTGTACTTGACGGTTTTCTTCAGCACGATGCGGCTGGGGGTGTTGTAGTACTTGTCGGTGAAGTCGATTTCCTTCATGCGGTCATCGGTGATCGACATGGAGCTGATGATGACGTCGTATTTCTTGGCGTTGAGGCCGGGGATCATGCTGTCCCACACCTGCTCTACGAACACGCACTTGCGCTTGATTTGCTCGCACACCGCGTTGGCGATGTCCACGTCAAAGCCGGTAGGCTGACCGTCTGCGGTTTTGAAAGTGAACGGTTCGTAGGTCGGGTCGATGGCGACTTTGAGTTCGGCGGGTGCTGCAGCAACCGGTTCAGCAGCGGGTGCGGGGGCCGGTGCTGGCGCTTCGGCTTTTTTGCCGCAAGCGGCTAACATCGTCAAAACGGCCAAGCCGAGGAAGAGTTTTTTCATGGAATAACCTTTGAAGTGTGGGGATGCCCCGCCGGTCCATCAGGGCGGGACTGCGTTTGATTTTAGGTGCAAAGGTAAACTTGCCCGATGAACGCTCCCGTCGACGTCTCCTTCTTTGCCCGCGCTGCCAAGCCTTTGGGCAGCTACCGCAAGTACTGGGCGTCGCGTTTCGGCACTGCGCCCATGCTGCCCATGAGCCGCGCCGAGATGGACAAGCTGGGCTGGGACAGTTGCGACATTGTGCTGGTCACTGGCGACGCGTATGTGGACCACCCCAGCTTCGGCATGGCGGTGATTGGCCGCATGCTGGAGGCGCAGGGCTTTCGGGTCGGCATCATCGCGCAGCCCGACTGGACCAGCGCCGAGGCCTTCAAGGTTTTGGGCAAGCCCAATTTGTTCTGGGGTGTGACCAGCGGCAACATGGATTCCATGATCAACCGCTACACCGCCGACCGCAAGATCCGCAGTGACGACGCCTACACGCCGGGCGACATCGGCGGTAAGCGCCCCGACCGCGCCGCCATCGTTTATAGCCAGCGCTGCCGCGAGGCTTTTAAAGACGTACCCTTGGTTTTGGGCGGCATTGAAGGCAGCCTGCGCCGCATCGCCCACTACGACTACTGGAGCGACAAGGTGCGCCGCTCCATCGTGGTCGACGCGAAGTGCGATTTGCTTTTGTATGGCAACGCCGAGCGCGCCATCGTGGAAATCGCCCACCGCCTGGCGGCCAAAGAGCCCGTGGCGCAGATCACCGATGTGCGCGGAACCGCTTTTGTGCGCCGAACCGATGACCCCGGCAACGCTGATTGGATGGAGATCGATTCCACCAGCGTGGACACCCCGGGGCGGGTCGAGGCGCACTACAACCCCTATATGACCACGGCCGAACTGGCGGTGGAAAACGGGGCCACCTGCGCCCGCGACGACGAGGCCAAACAGGTGGCGCACGCGGCCGAGACCGCCGCCCGAGGCCAGGCCATGGTGTTCCAAGCCAACCCGGCGCTCAAGGCCAAGCTCAAAGTGCCGCCGCGTGAACGGTCGGTGATCCGCTTGCCCAGTTACGAGGCTGTCAAAAGTGACCCGGTCCTCTACGCCCATGCCAACCGCGTGCTGCATTTGGAAACCAACCCCGGCAACGCCCGCGCGCTGGTGCAGGCCCACGGTGCGGGCGCAACCGCACGAGACATCTGGATCACCCCGCCGCCCATCCCGCTGACCACCGCCGAGATGGACATGGTGTTTGACCTGCCGTACGCGCGCAGTCCGCACCCGGTGTATGCCGATGCCCAGGGCGGGCATGACGGGGTCACCAAAATACCGGCGTGGGAGATGATCCGCTTCAGCGTGAACATCATGCGCGGCTGCTTTGGCGGGTGTACCTTTTGTTCGATCACCGAGCATGAAGGGCGCATCATCCAGAGCCGCTCGGAAGACTCGGTCATCAAAGAGATTGAAGACATCCGCGACAAGGTGAAAGGCTTTACCGGCACCATCTCGGATCTGGGCGGCCCCACGGCCAATATGTACCGGTTGGGCTGCAAGTCCCCTGAGATTGAAGCCGCATGCCGCAAACCCAGCTGCGTGTTCCCCGGCGTCTGCCAGAACCTCACCACCGACCACGGCCCGCTGATCAAGATGTACCGGCGCGGGCGCGCGCTCAAGGGCATTAAGAAGATTTTGATCGGCTCCGGCCTGCGCTATGACCTGGCGGTCAAGAGCCCCGAATACATCAAAGAACTCGCGCAACACCACGTGGGCGGCTACCTCAAGATCGCGCCCGAGCACACCGAAACCGGGCCGCTCTCCAAAATGATGAAGCCCGGTATCGGCTCGTACGACAAGTTCAAGGCCTTGTTCGACAAGTTCAGCCTGGAGGCCGGCAAAAAGCAGTTTTTGATTCCGTATTTCATCGCCGCCCATCCCGGCACAAGTGACGAAGACATGCTGCACTTGGCGGTGTGGTTGAAGAAAAACGGATTCCGTGCCGACCAGGTGCAAACCTTCTACCCCAGCCCCATGGCAACCGCCACCGCCATGTACCACAGCGGGCGCAACCCCTTGCGCAAAATTCACCGCACGGC
>CANIRI010000200.1 GCA_947469815.1 Comamonadaceae bacterium
CCGAAGTTCATGGAGCCCATATTGAGCGAGGCCACCTCCGGCTTGTAGGTGTGCACCGGCACCAGCCGCTCGGCCACCAGCATGGTGGGCGCACCGCCCGTGGTGATGTTGATCACCACATCGCAGGCCGCTTTGATCTGCGGCAGAAAGTCTTTGAACAGCGCCGGGTCCTGTGAAGGCGAGCCATCCTCAATTTTGCGGGCATGCAGGTGGACGATGGACGCTCCGGCGCGGGCTGCACCAATGGCGGCTTCGGCAATTTCGGGTCCCGTGATGGGCAGGTAGGGCGACATGCTCGGGGTGTGGATAGCACCCGTCACGGCGCAGGTGACGATGACTTTTTTTGATTTTTTCATGGGGCGTTCCGGTATGAAGTGAGGAGGGAGAGTGACAGAAAAATGTACGCGAGGCGCGTTGCGCGGTCGGTTGGATTCAGCCTTAGTGCGGCTGGCTGCGCTGGTGCGCAATCAGCGCCATCAGGCGGCGGTCGCGCCAGCGCGCCCGTGCTTGCATGTCCCCGGCCGGCAGGACTTCGCGGCGCTGGGCATGCAGTTGCGCCATCGTGTCGCGGTTCCAGGGGTTGGTGGCCTGGTCGGCGGCCACCTCGCGGAAGGTGGATCCGTAGCGCTCGGCGTAGTCCATCAGGCCTTGCGGGGCGTTGAGGTCTATGGTTTCAAACGGGCCCATGAAAGACCAGCGCATGCCCAGGCCGTTTTTGAGTACCAGGTCCATGTCTTCCATGCTGGCAAATCCATCGGCATACAGATTGAGTGCTTCATTCAGCACGGCGGCTTGTATGCGGTTGAGCAGGAAACCGGTGATCTCTTTGTGCAGCACCACCGGCACCTGTCCGGCCTCCTGGTAAATGGTCTTGGCGCTGGCCAGCACCGCTGCGTCCGTCCAGGGCGCGGGCGCCAGTTCGACCAGCGGAATCAAGTAGGGCGGGTTAACCGGATGCGCCACCAGCACCCGCGCGCGCCCGGCCAGACCTTCGGAGAATTCAGACGCTTTGAGCCACGAAGTCGAGCTGGCCAGAATGGTGTCGGGTGCGGCATGGCGGTCGAGTTCGGCAAACACCGCGCGCTTGATCTCCAGGGTTTCGTAGGCGCATTCCTGTACCAGACATGCACCCTGGAGCGCCGCAGGCAGCGTGGTCTCGGTGCGTATGCGCGCCAGCACCGTGGCAGGTGCTTCGGAGATGAGCCCGTGCTCGGCGAGGTCGCTGATGTTTTCCAGCAGCAGGCGCTGGCATTGCGCCAAGGCGGTGTCGACCGCGTCATAGACCGCCACCGAAAACCCGGCGCGTGCAAAAACAATGGCCCAGGCCCTGCCGATAAAGCCTGCACCAACGATGGCGACGTGTCTGTTCATATGTGCTCCTTGTTGCAATAGACGCTTGTTCGCGGGATGCTTAACCGAGGTGTTCGACGTTGCCGCAGACCGAGAGGCTCTGGCCGCTGATGCGGGCACCGGCGGGTGAACAGATAAAGAGGATCTGCTGCGCAATGTCTTGCGCGCTGACCATGCTGCGCAGCGAGACTTTGGAAAGCAGCCGATCGCGCATGGCTTCGTGCTCCAGGCCATAGGACGCGGCTTTGGCGGCGATGACCCGCTCCTGCCGGTCACCGGCGACGATGCCGGGCAGGATGGAGTTGACGCGGATATGCGATGGCCCCAGTTCCATCGCCCAACTCGCCGTCAGTCCGATCACGCCAAATTTGGATGCTGAGTAGGGCGTGCGCAAGGGGAAACCCAAGCGACCCGCAGCGGATGACATGTTGACGATGGAGCCGCCGCCCGCCGCCTTGAGCAGGGGAACCGCGGCGCGCGCGCACAGAAACTGGCCGGTCATGTTGACGGCAATGGTCTCGTTCCATTGCGCCAACGAGGTGTCTTCCAGTTTGGCCGTGGGGCCTGCAATGCCGGCGTTGTTGATCAGCGCATCGAGTCCGCCCCAGCGCTGGCCTAACTCTTGGAACATGGCCTGCACCTGGTCTTCACGCGAGACATCGCACAGTGTCTGGCTGACGCCTGGTAGAAGCTGTTTGGCTGTAGCCAGGAACTCGGCGTTCACGTCACAGATGTGAACCTGGGAGCCCGCCGCTACGAAGGCCTGGGCGATGGCCAGTCCTATGCCTTGCGCTCCGGCGGTTACCAGAACGCGTTGATTGCTCAGTTCAATGTGCACGGCACGCTTTCCTTTTCAATTAACTACTTTGGGGTATGGGTCAGGGCTAACCGGCAAAGCGGGGTTCTTCGATGCCACGGATGCCCAGGCCATGGATGGCAAACAGGCTGCCGCGCAGCACGCCGTCTTCCGGAAAACGCGGCAGTGGGGGCTTGGCCATGCTGGTGACGTACAGAATGTCCATATTCGGGCCGCCGATGTTCACGCTGGTGACTTTTTTCACGGGCATCTGGATCACCCGGTCCACGCTGCCATCGGGCGCGTAGCGGATCACCTTGCCGTCATAGACCTGGGCGTTCCAGAGAAAGCCTTCTGCGTCCACGGTGGAGCCATCGGCCGCACCGCCGGTGGACGTGTCCAGGGTGACAAAAGTCTGGCGATTGGACACGGTGCCGTGCGCCAGGTCGTAGTCGTACTTCCAAATCTCGCCGGACCAGGAGTCGGCAAAGTAGAAGATGCTGCCGTCCGGGCTCCAGCACGGGCCGTTGGAGCAGATGATTTTGTCGTCCAGGGTGTGTACCGAAAGGTCTGGGTCCAGCCGGTACAAAGCGCCAATCGGTCCGCTCTCGGTTGTGTCCATAGACCCGGCAATAAAGCGCCCCATCTTGTCGACCTTGCCGTCGTTGATACGGGTGTGCACATTACCCGGCTCGGGGTCCACAATCAGTGTGACCTCGCCGCTGTCGAAGTCCAGAAAGTGAAAGCCGTTGGCCAGCGATAACACCGCGCCGCCGTTCTTGCGCAAGGCCATGGAGCCGATCTTGGCGGGCACGTCCCAGGCGCGCACCTCGCCCCCGGCCGCGTTGCAGCGAAAGACGCGGCAGCCGAAGCTGTCTATCCAATACAGGCGTTGTTCTTGCACATCCCAGATCGGGCCTTCGCCCAGAACGGTTTTGACGTCGATCAGTACTTCAATTTGCATGCTGCGCTCCTTGCACGGGGTTGAACAGTGGACGGATTCATCGTTGCTCCTCACGCAATCCCATGACGGCGGCGAGGACCACCACGCCAAACAGGATGGAGCGCGAAGCGTAGGGCAGGGTGGTTCCTGCGAGCAGGATTTGCAGTGCGGTGATGAGCAGCACGCCGCCCAGCATGCCCAGGTAATGGCCGCGCCCGCCGACGATCAGCGTGCCGCCGATCACGACCACGGCAATCGAGGGCAGCAGGTAGTCGTCGCCCATGCCTAGGCTGGCCTGGCCGGACAGGCCGGTGAGAAACACTGCAGCAATCGCAGAGCACAGGCCCGACAACATATAGGCCAACACGATGGTGCGCCCGACCCGCACGCCGGCCAGTTCCGCCGCGCGTTGTCCATTACCCACCGCGTAGACCGCACGCCCGAAGGCGGTGTTGCCCAGCACCAAAACTGCCAGCACCACAAACAGCACGACCACCAGCACCACCGGGGCAATGCCGTAGGTGCTGTCGGTCATCAGGCTGCGCAAATAGGGTGCTGAAAACCCGTCGGGCGTGCCGTTGGAATAGACCAAGGCCAGCCCTTGCAGAATGCCGTTGACCGCCAGTGTCATCACGATGGGCGAGATACCCAGCGCCACAATGCCCGCGCCATTGAGCAGCCCGATAGCCGCGCCCAGCAGCAGCGTGAGCGGCAGCGCATAGACCAGCGCCAGGTTGGAGCCTTTGAGCATGCCCGCCAGCAATATGCCGCACAGGCCTATGGTCCAGGGCAGCGACAAATCCAGCCCGCCGGTCAGGATCACGGTGCCCTGACCCAGCGCCAGCACCACCAAAAAAGAGGCCAGCACGATCAGCGAGTTGTAGTACGACCAGTGCAACAGCGATGTGTCCAGCACGGCATGCGTGACAAGCAAGACCAGTCCGAATCCGATAAAGGATGGCAGGGTGTAGCGCAGGGTGCTGGCATGGCGGCTCCAGACAGTCGGCTGCGGCATATTGGCGGCCGCACTGCTTTTTGCGCTGTGCAGCATGGTGGCGGGTGCCGAAGGCGGTCTTTGGGACAGAAGCAAACCCTGCGCGCGCGCCGTCCACCAGCGTTTGAGCTGGCGCAGGTTGCTGCGCAGGGGCGAGGCGGCGTTGGTGGAACTGGCCAGCACGGCCAAAATCAATATGCTGCCTTCGGCCACCGTCGCGTAATAAGCCGACACATTGAGCACCAGCAAGGTGTTGACCACCATCATCAGAATGTAGGCTCCGAACACGGTTCCGGTGGGGCCGCCGCGACCACCGCCGAGCACGGTGCCGCCCAGCACGACGGCGGTGAACATTTGCAGCAACATGGGTGCGCCGATCAGCGGGTCGCCGGAGCCGGTTTGCGCGCTGATGAAGACGCCGGCCAGCCCGTAGCAGGCTCCGGCGGCGATGTACAGCAGCAACTGCACGGTGCGGGTGGAGACGCCGGCGGCCTGGGCCGATGCGTATTCGCTGCCGATGGCGTACATCGCCATGCCTAAGCGCGTGACCTTCAGCCAGGCCCATAGCAGCAGCACCACGGCGATCAGCAAAATCGGTTTGGGCAGAAGATCGGGTATGGCGTCGCCCACCAGAAAGTCCACGATCGATTGCGGCGCGGTACCACCCGGCTTGTCCATCACCAGCAGCGTGACGCCTTGCAGGATGAACATAGTGGACAGGGTGACCACGATAGGCTGCATGCGCATGACGGCGATGAAAAACCCGTTGAATGCGCCGGTGAGTGCGCCCACGCCAACACCCACAGCCAGCACCGTCCAGGGCGATACATCGGGGTTGCTGAATTGCGACGCCACCACCACATTGACCAGCGAGACCGTGGCCCCGGCGGACAGATCAAAGCCGCCCGACAAAATCACCAGCGTCTGGCCGATGGCCGCAATGGCCAGCGTGGCA